>JAJFLN010000698.1 GCA_021772705.1 Candidatus Cloacimonadota bacterium
CCCTTCGGCGTCGCTCAGGACATGCTTCGACAGGCTCAGGACGAACGGATCGGGAAAACTCGGCCATTCAGTCGTCCTGGATGCGGGCATCCATAGTGGGGCGAACGGAGGAGGGGACCCCCTGGGTGACATGCACCCGGCCTTTGCCCTCCCCCTACACGGGGCCGACCGCGCGGGATAATGGGGGGCAGCTTTCTCGTGATCTTCCGCTGGCACAAGCTTCTACCCGTTCACCCCGAGCTTGTCGAGGGGCGCCTCCTTCGACAAGCTCACGACAGGCTCAGACCAATGACGTTGCGTCCGGTGAATCGCGGCATGACGTCTCGTCATTCCGCAAATAACATGAGAGCCGCTCCCCGGCAACGATCTCGTCGTTCGAGTATGGAAAACCAGCGCCCCGAGACACAGCTGGAGGCACCTCATAGTCAAGAATGCTCACGTAGACCGGTTCCCGTGCATCCGTGACCGGATCCGCGCAACGTCATTGGCTCAGACGATATGGCCGCCCGCTCCGTTTATCCCCTTCGGCGTAGCTCAGGACATGCTTCGACAAGCTCAGGACGAACGGATCGGGAAAACTCGGCCATTCAGTCGTCCTGGATGCGGGCATCCATAGTAGGCGAACGGCTCCCAAACCTGTCCAGAGACTCCAGGGAACAATGAACGGATGGCGACTACGCCCGGATAATGTCGCCCCATGGTGATATGATGGGCCACTGATCATGCGGCTCCCGAAGGGCATAAGAAGGGTCATCAGTTCCATGTTTCTGGGGGAGTCCGGGGACGAGGAAGTAGAACCGGAATCACCCCCTGCCGGCAGCAAGTCGGAGCCCTCGGCAATCAAGGAGAGTCCCGAGCCATCCCCGTCGGCCACCCCTGCGTCCGAGCCGGCTCCCCCATCGGCGGCAGCAAGTCGCCGGTCGCCCAGGAGCATTCTGGAGGAGATCGTCGCGGCAGCTCAGGAGTCACTGGATTCTCCGGCGGCGGTTTCTCCTGCCGTTTCCGAGCCGGTGAAACTCCGGGAGGCCAAACATCCCGAGGAGCTAGACGGTTCGCCGCTGTCTGCTCCTGACGTGGAGTCCCGGAGCTCAGCTCCGGAGAAGAATGCCGTCTCCGAGGCTCTATCCGCCATCCCGTCCTCAGCGCCCTTGACGGCGCCTCCCACTGCCGGACCGGAGATTCCGTCAGACCTGGAGGCTTCGCCCGCCGAGAGGAAGGATGGGCAGCCACAGGGCTGGCGTACATGGACAGACGAGGACGATGAAGAGGATGGAGAAGAGGGCCTGAGCCTTCTGAAACTCGTCAGCGGCGAGGTGGACCTGGCCGTTGCCGAGAACTCCCGATACCGGGAGTTGCTGAAGGACAGGGCCACGGGCCTTCTTTACACAGAACTGGCGGGCCCATCGACGCCTTCCAAGTTTGAAAGCGATGGCGAGGAATCCGCCTACTACTCCCGGGCCGCCACGGAGTGTCTTGGTCTAGCCCGGGAGCAACTCAGCTACTACCAGCTCAAGATCAACGATCGGGTTGCCGGTGAGATCCTGGACGAGATCTTGGCCCGGGTGATCGGCTTCGGCGTGGTTCAGCCGTTCCTGGACGACCCGCAGGTCAGCGAGGTCATGATCAACGGGGCGTCGGACATCTACGTCGAGAAGGGCGGAAACCTCCAGAAGACAGATATCCAGTTTGAGGACGATGTGCAGCTCTATCGGATTATCAGCCGGATCGTCAGCCGGATCGGCCGAAGGGTAGACCGGACCATGCCGACCTGTGATGCCCGCCTGCCCGACGGCTCCCGCGTGAACGTGGTCCTGCCCCCTCTGACGCTGGCGGGACCTACGGTGACAATCCGGAAGTTCACCGCGTCGAGCCAGGCTCTCCAGGACCTGGTGGATTACGGGACACTGACTGAGGGAATGGCCCTCTTCCTGGAAGGCTGCATCCGATTACGGACCAACATGATCGTCAGTGGAGGCACCGGTTCGGGCAAGACGACGACGCTGAATGTCCTTTCGAGCTGCATCCCCGGCAACGAACGGGTGGTGACCCTGGAGGACGCCGCCGAGCTGGCACTGCAACAGGACCACGTGGTCCCCCTGGAGTCACGGCCACCCAACGCCGAGGGAGCCGGGGAGGTGACGATCCGGACTCTGCTGAGGAACGCCCTGCGAATGAGGCCCGACCGCATCGTCGTTGGCGAGTGCCGGGGTCCGGAGGCCCTGGACATGCTCCAGGCGATGAACACGGGCCACGAGGGCTCCTTGACGACGGGTCACGCCAACACGCCTAGGGACATGATCACACGCCTGGAGACGATGGTTCTCATGTCCGGAATGCAGCTCACGTCCCGGGCAATCCGGGAGACCATCGCCCGGAGTCTTCAACTTGTGGTGCAACAGAGCCGGCTCTCGGACGGTTCGAGGAAGATCGTCTCCATCGCCGAGGTCTGCGGCATCGAGGAGGGTGTGGTCGTTCTGAGGGACATCTTCCGATTCGTCAGGACCGGACGGGGAGAACAGGGCCAAGCTGAAGGCCGATTCGAGTTCGCCGGGCATGTGCCCTCCTTCCTCCACCGCTTCGCCGAGGAGGGCATCGAGCTGCCGGAGAACACCTTCGGCGAGGGTACGAGCCTGTCTCGCATGGTGAAGCGCGTCCTTCGCAGACGGTATGGCGCCGCTGAACGAGAGCGTCGACGAATTGAAGGGCTGGAGTACGAGTCCCTGCGAACCGCAGTGCCCTGGGAGCAGTCGACTCTGGCCATGGCGGCCATGGGGATGAAGGTCATGGCCTGGAAGGACGCCGTTCTTCCCGAAGCCGTGATCCCCAAGAGGCGGCTCAGGGATCCGATGCTGGTGCCCCGTCTCGGCCGGGTTCAGCAGATCGGAGACAAGGACATCCAGGGAGACCTGCGGAAGTGGCTGTTGGCGGAGCTGGCAGATCGGCTGAAGCGCAGCGTCGGTTTCGACAAGATCGACTTCGAGGGCATGAACCTCGCCCAGGAACAAGAGATCGTTGGAGAGAAGCTGCGGTACGTCTTCATCGACCTGGCCGGGGAGTATCACATCGGCCTGAGTCAGGCCGTCCTGGGCGATGTCATCACCGATGCCCTGCGGGATGCTGTGGGTCTCGGTCCCATTCAGCAGCTGCTGGACGACCCGGAAGTGGACGAGGTCATGGTCAACGGGCCAGAGCAGGTCTACATCGAACGATCCGGGAAGCTGGTCCTGACGAACGTCCGCTTTCGGGACGACGGTCACGTCCAGCAGGTGATGGATCGGATTCTCACCCGCGT
Organism: Candidatus Cloacimonadota bacterium; assembly: GCA_021772705.1. Lineage (GTDB taxonomy): Bacteria > Muiribacteriota > UBA6191 > JACPRK01 > JACPRK01 > OFTM100. The sequence goes on from JAJFLN010000698.1 coordinate 3,293, forward strand.
GGGGAGGAGGATCGATAACACCATCCCCATCGCTGACGCCCGGTTGCAGGATGGATCTCGGGTCAACGCCGTGCTGCAGCCCATCTCACTGGTGGGGCCCGCGTTGACGATCCGCAAATTCAGTCCGTCGCCCCTCGAGGTTTCAGATCTGGTCAAGAAGGGGACCATGACCGGGAACATGGCCCTGTTTCTCAAGGCGGCAGTCCGTGGCCGGGCGAACGTGGTCGTCTCCGGTGGCACGGGATCCGGCAAGACCTCCACCCTGAATGCTCTGGCCGGGTTCATCGGTGAGGGCGAACGGGTCATTACCATCGAGGACGCCGCCGAACTGCGGTTACAGCAGGAACACGTGGTGACACTGGAGTCCCGCCCAGCCAGTCGAGAAGGATCGGCATCGGTGAGCATCCGGGACCTGGTTCGAAACTCCCTCCGCATGAGACCCGACCGGATTGTCATCGGCGAGTGCCGCGGGCCGGAAGCGCTGGACATGTTGCAAGCCATGAACACGGGACACGAAGGCTCCATGACCACGGCCCACGCCAACAACGCCAGAGAGCTGGTGAGTCGTATCGAGACCATGGTGATGATGGGCAACGTGGACCTCACCTCCCGGGCCATCCGGGAGCAGATTCTGAGTGCCATCCAGCTCGTGGTTCAGCAAGAGCGGTTACCCGGTGGCGAACGGCGCATCACGGCCCTGTCGGAGTTCCAGCCCGGCCCCGGGGGCTCCATCGTCGCCGTGGACTTCTTCCTCTACGATCGCCAGGCTTCCTCCAGCAGCCTCGCCGGCACTGGTGAACCCGTGTTCCGGGCAACCGGGAGCTATCCAGCCTTCCTGCGCGACCTCGCCCGGGCCGGGGTGGAGCTACCGGACGACCTCTTTGGCCCAGGGACGAGCATTCAGGCCGAGCTCCGGAGGCGGGACGATCAGGAGCTGGCGGAGCGGGACAGCGTGCTGGCAGTGGCTGAGGCAGCACAGAAAGCGGGCACCTCTCGGGAGCACCCCCGAAAGTCTTCGGAAGATCCTGAAGAGGACGAGTTTGGCTGGGAACAGGCCCTGTCGCCGACGGCGCCGCCGCGGCGGGACGTGGACCGGATCGGGTCCGGAGTTGCCAGGGAGGTCTATGACCAGGATCGGGCGGAAGTGCTGGAGAACATGAAGGATCGGGTGACGGATCTGGCCATCGCCGCCGCCGGCCAAGAGGAGGAGATTGACTCCGAAGGAATGCTCTTGCTCGTCGAGGTCTGCGTCGATTGCATCCTGCGGCAGGACGCAAGGATCGAGCTTTCGAGACCCATGAGGGTCGAGCTGGTCAATCAGGTTCATGCCGAGGTGGATGGTCTGGGGCCAATTCAACCGCTACTGAGAGACAAGACAGTGAGCGAAGTCATGGTCAACGGCCCGGCTCATGTCTACGTGGAGCGGGCAGGCAAGCTCGAACTGTCAGAGGTGGTATTTCGGGATGACCTGCACGTCCGTCAGGCCCTGAGCCGCATCCTGACTCCCATCGGTCGCCGGTGCGACGAGAAGTCTCCCCTGGTGGATGCCCGTCTGTCCGACGGCTCCCGGGTCCACGCCGCCATTCCGCCTGTGGCGCTCAACGGCCCGGTTCTGACGATCCGGAAGTTCAGCGATACTACCATCGATCTGAACCGGCTCGTCGAGCTGGGCTCCATGTCCGATCCCGTGGCCCGGTTCCTGGACAGCTGCGTGAAGATGGCGTTGAACATCGTTGTCTCCGGCGGCACGGGCAGCGGAAAGACCACCTTGCTGAACGCTCTGGCCGGGGCCATCGGCGACGGCGAACGAGTCGTCACCATCGAGGACTCCGCCGAGCTGAACCTCCAACTGGAGCACGTGGTGGGTCTGGAGTCCCGGCCTGCCAATGTGGAGGGTGCCGGTGCTGTCACGGTCCGTGAT
>JAJFLN010000699.1 GCA_021772705.1 Candidatus Cloacimonadota bacterium
TTGCTTTATCATGGTTCACCCGGTGGGGGCCGGTCTCCCTCCCGGCCACCACCAAGAGAGCGAAAGCCGCTCCCGGAGTGATGCGGCCTCCCACTTTCGTGAAACGCTCCCCGTGAGAGACCGGGAGTTGGTGACACCGCGATGATCCGACCTATACTGGCCTCGATGACTTCACGCCAGACCTCCCTGCCCCGATGGGCCGGAGTCGCAAGCAGGTCCGATGCCGTCCAGCTTGCAAGCTGCACACGCGGTGGAATGCCTGGTGAAGCCAGAAGCTGCGCCGGGCGTCGGCTATCGAGACGCCGAGAAGCACTCGCGTGTGGTGTCACCTTGTCTTCCGGATCAGCGAAAAGGAGCACGGATGACTGAACGCGATCTGATCCTGAAACGGCGTCGCTGGCAGCTGATCATTCTGGTTGCCCTCTACGCCGGCTACGGCTCCTTCATGCTCTGCCGCAACACGCTCAATGCCGTGAGCGTGGCGATGATCGACGATCCCTTGATCGCGATGGACAAGGCCGCCTACGGCCAGATCATCAGCTACAACTCCCTTGGAGCGATGGCGGGAAAGATCGTGACCGGCGTCGGCGCCGACATCATCGGCGGACGCTTGATGTTCCTCCTGGCTCTGGGGCTGACCGCCGTGACGACCGCCGGGTTCGGCCTCGTCTCGTCGTTCGGGCTCCTGGCAGCGTGCAACTTCTTCGGCCAGTTCTTCAAAGCCGGCGGCTGGCCAGCCATGGCGAAGCTGATCGGCAACTGGTACGAGCCCGGGAAACACGGGACTGTCTGGTCCTTGCTCTCGACGAGCTCCCGAGCCGGGACCATCGCAGCAGGTCTCGTCCTGGGCTACTTCCTGAAGTACTTCCACTGGCGGACGATCTTCTTCATCGCAGCCGGTTTGACCCTGGTCGTCGTGACGGTCATCGCCTTCGTCCTACGAGAGCGTCCCGAAGACGTGGACCTCCCGCCGACGAGCGCCGCGGACGCTGCCTGTTCCTCCGAGCCACTACCCCAGCACCGCTTCGACCACCTCGGGACCCTCCAGGCACTGGGAGCCTTCTGCAAGAGCGCCCGGTTCTGGCTCATCGGCCTGGGACTCGCCTTCCTCACCATGATGATGGACATCATCTATCTCCTGCCGGTCTACTTCGGAGAGAGCCTGGGCCTCCCCGCCGGCGAGGCGGCCATGGCCGGGAGTGCTTTCCCCGCCGGGTCCTTCCTGGCATTGCTGGCAGCGGGTCCGATTTATGACGCTCTCTCCAAGCGAGGCCACGTCTTCTTCCTCGGAGGAACCCTCGTGGTGGCGGTGGGTTGCGTCGTCGGAATCCAGAACTTGCCCGCCGGGACCGGGCACTGGACAGTGATGAGCCTCCTGTTCCTCTTCGGTGTCGTCGTCTCCCCCGCTTACTACATCCCGATGAGCGTCTTCTCGATCTCCTTCGGGGGCAAACATTCCGGGTTCCTGGTGGCTCTCCTGGACGTGTTCGGTTACGCCGGGGCTTTCCTCTTCAACTTCTATTCCGGCACCATCGCCCAGGAGTACGGCTGGGGAGTCTTCTTCTCGGTTCTGCTGGGCATCACTGTCGTCGCGGCCATCTCCACGACAGCATTCCTGGTCCTCGAAGATCGAGCCTCCAGGCGCTAACGAGACGGACCTGTAGCCTATCTGAAGGTCGCGCCCGCTCCCTGACCAGATGCCAGTCGAGATTCCTGGATACACAATCGAGACGCCCCTCGCCTCCGGTGCGTCAGGAACGGTCTACCGAGCAATCCAGAACAGTCTCGGCCGAGCCGTGGCGCTCAAGATCCTGGCACCGGGCCTTTTCGACGCCGGGGAGACACGAGCCAGGTTCCTGCGAGAGGCGAAACTTCAGGCAGCCCTGGCCCACCCGAACCTGCTGACCGTCTTTGACGCCGGGTTCGTGGACGGGCAGCCCTATCTGGCGACGGAGCTCGCTCAGGGCGGAAGCTTGCGGGAGTGCCTCTCGACTGAGCCGAGATTCTCATTGAGCCGGGGCCTGGAGATCGCCGGAGAGATTGCCAGCGGGATCGCCGCAGCCCATGACGCGGGAATCATCCATCGGGACCTCAAGCCAGATAACGTCCAGCTCAGACCTTCCCTGGCTCGGCTCGGGACCCGGGTCATCCTGGGGTTCATCAGCGACTCGTTCGTCGGTGGCCCCCGGGGATTCATGCTGCGGGAACACGTCGGCAATCTTCGCTTCAAGCGCCTGGAAGTCCCGCCAAGGATCGGACAGCTGGACAAGGACCTCAAGATGAGGCTGGCTGCGGTTCCAGGGCGACTTCTCGCGTTCATCAGTTCCGGCGACTCGCCTCTGCGCGTGATCGCCATCCCGGAGGGTCAGATCCAATGGCACGACTGATAGTTCGACGTGCATCGAACTTCCAGCGGTCAGTGCAACCACACACCCGAGACGCGCCCATACTCGGCCCTGGGCTCGCGTCTTCAGCGTTTCCTGAAGACCGTGGTGAGCCGATAGACGCCCGTTTCGGCCATGGTTCCGCCGAGGGCGACGCTCCCTAGAAGCGCTTCGAGCTGCCGGGCCGAGGCGAGCTGCGGATCGTCCTCCGCCGAGGGAAGGGGACTGCTGGGGGATCCCGGGGTTGAGGTTTCCCGAGGCTCTCCTCCTCTGAATCGGTGTTGTTCCCCCGGGTCATAATGTGACCTCCCCCGTTTCTCGAGTCAGTTTGCGGAGTTCTGGGTGAGTAGACGAACAAGATCCGAGAAATTGCGCCTTGAAGTGAAAGTTTATCACCGGATCGTCATGGAGGGCGGGGGGCAGCCGGAGGGAAAAAACCGGGAGAGGCTTGCGCCTCTCCCGGTTAAAGTGCCCCGAGGGGGAACAGGAGGCGTACGTCCGAGGTGGCTGGCCGTACGGATTTCCTGCGTCCCGGCTCTTCCCGCAGAGAAGGGAGAGAGGCACCCCCCTCGTGCCAGCCGGAGCCCCGCCGGCACGACCTCACTCCGACGAGATAGACGAGTACGGGCGGGGAAAATGCGGAGAAAAGATCCCTGCTCGACTCAGAGGGTGACCAGGGTCGCAAGTTCTCCGGCGAGAACGGATGCATGTCACCCAGGGGGTGGCTTCTGCCGCGATGACTCGGGAAGTTACACCGAGCCCCCAGAGCTCACGGAGGTCCTCTTGGGAGAAATCGTACTTGATGCGTCGAGTAGCTGGCTGAGAGTCGGCCCCAGGCACTCCTGTGCTCAGCATCTCACCTCTCTACACGAAAACCTCTGTGCTCTCCGCGATCCCTGTGAGCGACCTGATCCCCAATGTTGGCTGTCCCCTACCGGACATGCACCCGGCGAGAACCCTCATCGCTGTCGCCTCAGTGCTGCGAGGAGCAGGCTGAACCACCATTCAACGTGACCGCCGTCTCTCCGATTTGATCAGCCCGAATCTCCCGGGCTCTCGAGACTGCCGCCGCTGCGTCGAGTAACCCACCGGATGAACAGGCACCGGCCAATCCCTGGCGCCTCTGTGCTGTCTCGATGATGATCTCGACCACTTGTTTGCCATCCAGGAACGGAGCCACCTTCAGAATCATGGCTGCGGCGGCGCTCACCATGGGCGCTGCCACGGAGGTTCCAGCAGCAAAAGAGTAGCCGCTGCCGAGCGACGTGGTGAGGATGTGCTCACCCGGCGCTGCGACATGAGCGGTCTGCTTGCCCCAGGCCGAATTCGGAAGCCTCCGATAGGGCTCATTCAGCGAACTGGCCACGACCGTGATCATTCCGGGAAACCTGTAGCAAGAGGGAAAAACGCCCCCATCGTCCAGGTCAATCGGTTCGTTTGGAGGCGCCATCACGACGACACATCCGGCCATGGAAGCAAATCGAAGAGCCGACCTGAGCGCCGGATGATCTTCCACGTTCCAGGAGAGGTTCATCACCCGACATCCCTCCTTGACGCTGTTCCGGATAGCCTCGGCTGCCTCCACGACGGTAGTCCGGGCGGAAATGGCCCGGACGATGACACCCGGCGCTGCCCCCAGAATACCCACTCCGTTGCCATGGGTCGCCGCCAGTACGCCCAGGACCTGGTTGCCGTGGCGACCGCGGAGGCGCGGATAGGCCGGCACGGCGGCCGAACTCAGCCGGCCATGCCGTTGAAGAGTCCGAACTTTCCTCTTCACAGCCGCATCTCGGGCCAAGACGCCACCCAGGTCGGGATGCGTCAGATCGAAGTGCCGCTCGATGACCGCGACGGAGATCCGAGTGTTCGAGTCGCACAGCGGCCAGGCCTCAATGAAACGGCAAGACCGCAGGTAACGCTGGAATGGGAAGAGTGGTTCCCTCCAGAGAGGCCCCATCCCTGGCACCCGCCGTCGCACTCTTGTCCCCGAGGCGCTGTGCATCCACAGATAATCGGCAGCCACCCCGTATCGCCGTGCAACGTAGGGGGCCAGCAGCCAGTTTGTGCGATCGGTCCGCTCCCCGGTACCAGCCATCGCGATCGTCACCGAGGTCAGAACGAGCAGAGCGCAAGCGCAAGTGGATCGGAAGGTCATCGCACCTACCTGGACGGCACGACCCGCCTGTACGGGAAGCACAGGCGGGTCGGCCAGGTCACATCTGATTGCGGCGCACGTGCTTTGAATACTCGGACTCACAGCGCACCGGCCCACGGGGTCTGCTTCTGTTCGAGCTGACGACACGCCCCAGCTGCGTCCCCCTATTGAACGTGACAGTGAGTACACATGTCGGGATTGCAGAAGGCGCAATAAAACAGCGCATCGATGCACTCTTGACAATCCGGTGTGGTGCCGTTGTCCCCCGAAGCTTCGTCGTAGAACGGCCACGAAGGTGCTTGCTTCAGGGCCTTCCATGCCGAACCGATCACGTGTCGAATTCCCTTCTGCGGCAGGCCGCTGTCATGAGCAGCTGTACAGTCATTACTGTTCCACCAGCCGGTCACCAGTCCGTGTCTTGGAAATCTGTCCCTCGTGATGGGGTGATAGCCCCCGGCATCCCACCACGTCTTGAAATCCGGACACCTGAGCTGGAGGTTCTGGTATCCGTTCTTGACGCACCAGTCGAGCCAGTCGTTCACGTTCCTGCTTCCGTCATAGCTCGTCTGAGCCATCCAGTCGAGAACGTCGCCCAGTTTGTCTCCGTGTGACCCGGCCACTCCATGCGCATGGCCGGCCACGGTTTGGGCAGCCACGCTCAACTTGGATTCGGCCTGTACAGAGGAGCTACAAGCAACATTCAGTACCATGATCAATCCCGCAACTCTCATCAACATTTCGGTGCCTCCTTGGCATCATCTCAGTACTACGGACAGGAACTCCGGCCAAGACAAAGGACTCGCTGGCCGTTGGTGCATGATCCCGTTGAAAGTCGACACGGCATCCATGGTGTCCTGTAGTCGTGGCATGGGATCTCGTGCCCTCAGCTCTCGTAGATGCTGCTCCTATCCATGACTGTGTCCATTTCACATTGCACGCCTATGGAAAGCCTCGAAAGCGGTTTTCCATGTAGGTTCGCGGCGAATTTACCATGGTCGCCCTATGTAGCGTGGCCGGAGTTCCTGACGGACACGAAACACTCCACAGGTTCAACCAACCTGAACTTGCATGATCACCCTCTAGCACCAATACCCCTGAGATAAGACGGGTTTTGTTGTAGTGGGGCCCTGCCCCACACCCCGTTGGGAGAGCCAGCTCCCCCAAACCCCCAATCGGACTGGTGGGACTGAGAGTGCTGATGAACACTTGAATGACATACGAAAGTTTGACCAGTTCATCGGGGTCCAGGGGCCAATGGCCCCTGGCGGGAGTTCGAGGGC
>JAJFLN010000700.1 GCA_021772705.1 Candidatus Cloacimonadota bacterium
TCAGGCGGAGTATCTAACGGTGTTAACCCGTAATCCGAACCGATTTAACAGTTTATATGGCGTAGCCCATGCAGCCGAGCTAGTTGGCGAGACTGATCAAGCTGCGTTATATTATCAAAAGCTATTGGATGGCGTTGCAGAGGGTGCCGATCGTCCACAATTACGCCAGGCAAGCGCTTTCTTGAACAGCAATGATTAACTTGGCGATTCAATTGCTGGCGACACAATTAAACCAGCATTTACGACGTGTTTATGATTTGACCGAAGATGTCGTGGTGGTTTCCAATCTGGTCGAAGTGGATGGTAACCCCGCGACCAATGTCAACAATAAATTAGTCATCTATTTGACTAACATCCAGAAAGAAGGTGTTCCCGCAAGGCAGGGCAATGCTCAGGAAATTGGCCAGCGGGCGGTGCAAAGCCAGCAACCGCTGCATTTCAATTTATTTGTCATGATGACAGCAAATTTTACCGGTAACAACTATCCAGAAGCATTAAAATTTTTGTCGAGCACCATCAGTTTTTTCCAACGTCACCCATTATTTAATCATCAAACCACACCGGAACTTGATCAACGTATTGAGAAACTCATTTTGGATATTGAGAATCTATCGATGCTTGATTTAAGTAACCTATGGGGCTCTGTAGGCGGGAAATATCTGCCATCTATTCTGTATAAAGTCCGAATGGTGACCTTTGATGCCGAAGAGATCGTTGGTCGTGTTCCTGTTGTAACTGGAACTAAGCCATCCATTAGATAATTTAGAGGGGAGTTAGCGTTGTGCACGGCATGAGTTTAGAAACTTAGTTGTTTGTGTTAATTGCTTAGGCTAATTGACGCTATGGAACTTATTTATGCACATGAACCTCACTGTCCGCATTTAATTAGCGATCAATGAGGCTCATGATATGGAAGAGTCGTTACGTTTATTATTAGCCTGCTGGCTGCGCTGCATTTGCAGGGGTTTTTTTAACAAAAAGCTGCAATAAGGCATCTGCACTCAAAATCAATATCAATGCGCTGATGAATAAGACCATGCCAGCAAATCCGTGCATGAAACCTTGCCCGGCAGCATCACCGTAATGATAGGTAATTAGTGTGAGCACGATGACACGAATGACATTGGCGACAAAAGAAATTGGCACGATAAGAATAGCCAACGCCACATTACGAAAGACCGAAGTGTGGTTCATAAGGTTCAGGTAAAACAAACCCAATGCCTCGAGCGTCAGAAGTGTTTGCAGCCCGGCACAAGCATCCGCCACAAGAAGTTGATATTGACCAATCTGTAAGATAACGCCATTACGCGCTATAGGATAATCTGCCCAGAATAAAATGCTTTCTGCGACATAAGAAACGGCCATCTTCATTGGCATGGTCAGCATGCTGACGATCGGGCCCGGCAATGGAATCATAAACAACATAAAGAAAAGCGGAAACCACAAAGCTTTTAGGGCGCTACCACCTCGCTTGATCAATAAAATTGCAGCAAGAATCCAAATAAAAGAACCAATCTCAAAAATCAAGATTTGCTGGGAACGACCAAAAATATAAAGTAGTAACGCGATGACAAAAACCATCCAACCGATAACGGCTGAGGTCGGTTTGCCTTCGCTCTTCACCATCATCCGTGGCCATTGGCGGTAAATGAGCCAGAATGAAAGACAAAGAATAATGGGGCCATGCGCCTGTTCTTCATTGCCCCATATCCCATTGGCAAGGCCATAGAAAGTAGGAACATACAACGCCAACAATCCCAGCAAAATAGGCGACCATTCTGGTATGGCCGCTTTCAAGCCGGGTAACCGGGCTGTGAAGGAAGATGTCGTCGGATTATTCATTAAGAGTCAACCATTACGGAGCCGACTACCTCAACGTTACTGCGAATAATTTGTTCGTTCATGCTTTGAATATCAGCTAAACGGGTATTATGCTTATCAGCAACTAACAATGCACCACCGGTATAAGCGGCGATTGCAAGCGCATCGGAACCAACCAAAAAATCAGAAGTGTCGTATAGGATGACATCAAATTGACTGGCTAGATTCTTGTTTAGTTCTCTAAATGGTTCGCGGCTGAGTAGTTCCAGTGGGTTGGGCGGAAGCGTTCCGGCCGGCAACACAGAAAGGTCAACAAACGACTCTATTTTAGAGATCACATCAATAATAGTGGCACGACCAGCCAGGAAATCGGATAAACCCTGTTTATTTTCCAAATTAAAAATTTTATGCTGTTGCGGGCTACGCAAATTAGCATCAATGAGCAGTGTGCGTTCTCCCAGTTGCGAAAACACCACAGCAAGATTAGCAGCAAAAAGACTTGTTTCCTCACCGAGGTTGGTGCTGACAACAGTCAACGCTTTGATGCTATCAGAGAACCAGCGCACCATGAGTTGGCTACGTACAGCACGAAAAACTTCCACCTGGGCACAGAACGGTTGGTAAGCCACCACTAGTTCTTGAGGATAGCCGCCTTGTTCCGGCAATAAGTAGGGATAGTCAAATTGATGTGCAAGCACCTGCTGAATATCAGCCTCCGTGACCAAACCCAAATGCTGAGCAGCGTCACCAAAGCGCATACCGCTCTTTTTTTGTAAGTGCAGTATATGCTCTGCTTCTTTTGCTGTAATTTTGCCCATCTCCAGCAAAATGTGGCCCATGGTTAATTTCCGACCAAGAACGGGCTCCTGCTGAAAAGCAGCCATATTACTGATGGATTTTTTAGTTTCTGAAAGAATTGGCGT
>JAJFLN010000008.1 GCA_021772705.1 Candidatus Cloacimonadota bacterium
GGGCCGGTCGAAGATGACAGTGATGGACCCGAAGAAGTTCTTCAGCGTGTCCTGGGCAGCCAGAGCGAATGCCAGACCACCGAGTCCCAGGCCGGCCAGGACCGCCCCGATGTCGAACCCCAGAGACTGGACGATGAAGACGAACCCGATGGCGAACACGATGATCTGCAGGGTCTTCCGGACGAAGGGAGCCAGCAGGTCGTCGAGCTTCGACTCCGTCCGGGACGCATAGGATGCGAAGTAGGCCATGACGACATCGATGAAGCGATAGGCTGCCCAGACACCGATGACGGTGAGGAGGAACTTCATCACCGGCCAGATGATGGCCTGGGAACTGACTCCCAGATCCAGGAGCCGGAAGCCGCCCCACCATGTCAACAGAGTGGCCAGGACACTGATGGGCACCAGAGCGGTCACCTGTTCCTGGGCACTCATCTGAGTATCGAGAAAGTGCATGCCGACACGGATGAACAGGGGCAGGACGGTCTGGGCGATGCGGTAGATCAGCAGACTCATTAAGAAGATGAAGAGCAGTCCGAGCCACTGCCATTGCTCGAAGTAGAAAGCTTGCTCCTTCAGGGTTGGCGGGACCCGCTCCCGGATCCACAGAGCAGGGGAGGTCCAGAAGGACGTGCTCGAGAGCCCATCGATGAGGGGCCGGTCCTCGTAGAGCTCGTAGAGCGGCTCGATGGACGAGACGGTCATGGCGGTGAACATCCACTCCCCGGCGTGACTCCCCGCCTGCTGCCGGCCGATCTCGATGCGACCGGCGGAGTCCACGTACCAGACGAAGGGCTCTCCCGTGGGGTCATCGGATATCTCGAGCAACACGACCAGACGAATCCGATCCATGACGCTCTTGAGCTTCACGGCCAGATCCCGCCCCGTCTCGGTCCTGTTGCCCGCGGAAATCGCCGACAGGTCGAGACAACGGGCGGCCTCGGCGATGTCCCCGCCGATGACGGAATCGAGGAAAGTCTTCATCGTTGCCCGTGGGGATCGACGAAGAGGAGAGACTCCCTCCGGAGCCTCCGTGGCCGTCTCGGCGGCCTTCTTGCTCAGCTCCCGGGCCAGCTCGGGAATGGCCTCCAGAGTCCTGGCCGTGAAGCGCCAGAGGCCGTCCTTCTGTCGCCCGATCTCGATGCGCCGTTTCTTGTCCTCCTTGTCCTGATAGTAGATGTAGGCCTTTCTGGACTTCTCCTCATCGGGGATGGAGTCCAGCGCCACGCTCTGGATGCCGATGACCTGCTGCAACAGCTCGGCCAGGCGGGCTCCCTCGCTCTCCCGGATCGACTCCGCCAGCTCCGATGTGTCGAGGCAAGCAACGGCATCGGCGATCCGTTCGGGACGCTGCTTTCCCTCCTCCACGGCGATCAGGAACTCTCGCATCGTGGCCCGGGGACTCCGGAGAGTCAGGCTTCTCCCTTCCGGGGCCACCGGGGCTGATTCAACCACCGTGGCCGCGGCGGCGTCAGCTTTCCCGGACTCCTCTGCCAGAAGGCCGGGGGAGGCGAGCAGCAGGGCCAGCAGAATGGCCGGAAGCAGCAAAGTGGTTTCAGTCCTCATGGCTCTTGGTTTCTCCTTCATGGGTAGGATTGTCGGGTGGTATCTGCAGGTGTCGGAGTACCCCTGGACTCCAGGAGACGAGCTCGGCGAACACGTCCGGGTCTCGAGTTGGCAGCTTGCAGACCTGGTCCTGGCAGACATAGGCCGTTGGCTCACCCTCCATGGCTTCCTTCCCACCGAGCCAGGGAACGAGCTCGGCGTGGGCCTTCAACTCCTCTCCCTCCGCAACCCAGGCCAGGACCCGGCGAGGCATGAAGGTCATCCGTAGCCTGGAGACCAGCGGCTCAGCCTCGTGTCGCTGCGACGGGGCAACGACGGCAATCTGATGAGCCTCCTCGGAGAGGAAGTCCACGGCCAGCAGCATCTCGGTCATGCTCTCGGGGGATCTCTTCAGAGCCCGGCCGAATGCACGGAGCGCCTTCAGGGCCCGAGTCCGGTAGCTCTCCCGGGTCGTGAACTGGTGGAGTCTCAGGAGGTTCATGACGTGAACCGCATTTCCCGACGGTTCCGCCTGATCGTGGTAGCGCTTCTGCCGGACCAGTGGAGCCCCGTGATCCTCGGCGGTGAAGAAGAAGCCCCCGTTGACTGCGTCCTCGTACTGACCCTGGACCTGCATCTCCAGGGCGATCGCTTCGGACAGAAAGTCGAGCCGGCTCGTGGTCTCGTAGAGGTCCAAGAGTCCGGCGATGAAGAAGGCGTAGTCGTCCAGGGTTGCGGGATGACGCGCCTCCCCGTCCTTGTAGCTCCTCAGCAACCGGTCATGGCGCCGCATGTTCTGGAGAATGAAGCTGGCCGCCCGAGCGGCGGCGTCGGCATACACCGGTGCACCGAAGGCGAATGACGTACGGGCCAGGGCACTGATCATCAGTCCATTCCAGCTGACCAGGATCTTCTCGTCCCGGGCGGGAGGCGGCCGCTGCTGTCGCGCCTCGTACAGGAGTTGTCTGGAGCTGGTGATGATCGACTGAAGCCGGGACTCCGTCATCCCCAACCCCTCGGCGACCTGGGCTGGCAGCTGGGGAACGTGCAGTATGTTCCTTCCCTCGAAGTTGCCCGACGCCGTCAGCCCGAAGTAGGCAGTGGCGACGGTGGACATCTCAGGCCCCAGCACCGACGACATCTCCTCCGGCGTCCAGGTGAAGTACCAGCCCTCCTCCCGCTTGCCGGAGGGTGTCTCGCTATCGGCATCGGTGGCGGAGTA
>JAJFLN010000071.1 GCA_021772705.1 Candidatus Cloacimonadota bacterium
AGCCCTTCCGACGCGTAACCCCAGCGCTTCTTGCGATACTGCTTGGCCCGCCGGAGCAGGGTGATCAGTTCGGCGCCAGGCATCTCGTAGAGCTCTCCGCCCTTGGGGATCATCCGCAGGTCCACCAACTCGTGGTAGGCAGAGCGGACTCCGAGACCGAAGATGGCCCCCGACAGTCCGCCCTCGATGTGAAGTATCCTGGCGAAGACCAGTGCCGCCGGTCCTCGCTCGAGGGGCCGGGTCAGGTCCAGATCCCTGCCGTTGTCCAGCAGACCCCGGCGCTCCAGGCGGGCCGCCGTCTCCAGCAGCCAGGCCTGGGTTTCCGGTACCGAGGGATCGACGGAGGCGATGGGCGGGCCCCAGGTGCAGCTCTCGCCCACGAACTGGGCCGCCACACGGATCAGGTCCTCCTCCCGAGCCAGAGGTTTCGAGACCAGGTCCAGCAGATAGGTTCGATTCGACGACCAGAGATCGGCGGCCCCCGTCCCGGCCCGGCTCATCACAGCCGGAGACATGCAGCGTGATCCGTGATGTCCGGTCTGGAGGAATGGACAGTCCACCGGTGCCGAAGCTGCCTCGCCGCCGTGGGCTAGCCCACCGGTCACGAACAGGGCCACCAGCAGCGACAGGAAAATCGCTGGAGCCCTCGCCACCATCGGGGTGGCCGGCCATTCCGGAACAGGGATTCGGGTTCGATTCTTCATTTTCGCAAGGTCGATCCATCTTCAATGACCGGGAAACCGGGACTGAACAGGAAGGAGTCGACTCTCCATTCCCATCGACAGGGAAGCCAAACAAGACAAGTCAGCCCTCTATCAGGCCATTTTCGTAAGAACTGTTCCGTATCCATTCACCTCTGGAGGTACTCCAAGCAATTGCCGTGCCCAAGGAAAACCCGGGGACACACGACTCGTTTCCCTCGGGAGCCCGGGCCCTGTCTGGGAGGCTGTGTAAACGAGTCGTGTGTCCCCGGGTTTTCTGGTTATCACAGGGAGGGGAGGCTAGACTCAATACCCATGAATTAGTGGAAGGAATGTCTGAAAACGAGGGCTCTGCCCTCGAACTCCCGCCAGGGGCCATTGGCCCCTGGACCCCGATGAACAGGTCAGGCTTTCGTGTGTTATTCAAGTGTTCGTCAGCACTCTCAGTCCCACCAGCGGCCCCCGGCTGAGCCGGGAGAATCAGACCCTTGCCAACTCCCGGAAATCTGATCATACTTCTGTCGCTTCTTCGAGGCCGGTCACGGTTCGTATCGGGTCTTCGCCAATGGATGATGGTGGATGGTGGATGGTGGAGAGCTGAACGGAGACGAAGGGCGGTTCTCCCAGCAGGAGGAATTGCATGATCCAGAGCAAGGGCTTCATCGTTTCGGGAATCGCCTTGGCAGGGTTTCTGGCCGTCCTGGCCGGTCCGGTGTTATCTCGTGGGGTCTCCAACGGAGCCATCGAGGGAGTGGTCTTCTCAACTGGCGGACAGCCAGTCGCCGGGGCCAACGTGGTCGCCGTACGCCAGGAGGAGCCTCCCATCATCCGGAACGCCCGGACCGATCAGGCGGGTCGCTTTCACCTTCCCGGACTGTACGTGGGGAGCTACACCCTGGGAGTCAGCAAGTTCGGATTCCGGACCATCACTACAGAGTCGGGGGATCCAGCCAACCGCACCGCCCTGGGGGACCAGATCCGGACCTTCGTGGAGCCTGGCAGGACTTCCAGCGTGGGCTCCATCCGGTTGACTCCACAGCAGGGCAGCTTCGCCAGCACCGTGACGGTCTTCGTCACTGACAGGGTCACGGGTGAGCCGGTCAACGACGCCTCCGTCATCGTCGGCCCCGTCGCCTCCAGCGGTCCCGGCGCCGGAGGGCAGTACACCCTAGTCTTGCCCCCCATCACCGATGAAGCCGGCAACTCCCGTCCCCAGAGAGCCCTGGTTCAGGCCGATGGATTCGTCACGGCCGAACAGATGGTCACGCCGATCTCCGGGGCCAATCAGAGTGTCTTTGTCAGGCTGGCCCCCACCACTTCTCTGATCATGGGTAGGGTACAGCTGGGCTTCGGGATTCCTCCGAACGAGATCACCTCCGTCCGGATTCAGGTCGAGAACGTGGCTCCCGACGCCGCTCAGGGCCGCGTCCTGGACCTGGCGGGGAATTTCCAGGTGAGTTTGCCCGCCAGTACGGCCCGCCGGGCCCGGGTCTTCACGCTGCTCTTCATGCTGGGCAACACGCGGATGGCGCGAGTCACCAGCGTGGTCTCCCCCAGAGCGGGTGCCCGGACGCTGCCCCAGACCATCGTCCTCCAGCCCGAAACAGGCGTGGTGGCGGGCCAGGTAGTGCTCTCGGACGGCACACTGCCAGTTGGGGGACAGACGGACCGGGTCGTGGTCCTGGAGCTGGGTCAGGCCTTCCCCATGGTGAACGGGAACTTCCAGATTCCCTCCATCCCCCTGGGCCGGACGTTCAACCTGCAAGTCCAGGCCTTCAACGTGCGGACTCGAAGGGTAGAGCTGGGCCGGACGAGCTTCACGGCCATCTCCGGCGGAGCCGGGTCTCCCGTGTTTCGGCTACCCCTGATCGTCACGGGAATGAACAACCTGAGCGCCTTTCCCACGCCGTTCTAGCACGACAACGTAACTTGCCTCGTCGCGAGGCCGAGCGAAGGACGTTCAGGCAAGGCCGCGGGGCCGAAACGCGCGCAGGCGTACTTGAATACGTCGAGCACGTTTCGGCCCGAGAAAGCAGCATGGATGCCATGTAGCAGGCCGCAGCAGAGGCAAGTTCCGTTGTCGTGCTAGGCGCGATATCTATGAAATTAGTGGAAGGAATGTTTGAAAACGAGGGCTCTGCCCTCGAACTCCCGCCATTGGCCCCTGGACCCCGATGAACAGGTCAAGCTTTC
>JAJFLN010000701.1 GCA_021772705.1 Candidatus Cloacimonadota bacterium
AGCCGCTCCCCGGCAACGATCTCGTCGTTCGAGTATGGAAAACCAGCGCCCCGAGACTCAGCAGGAGGCACCTCATAGGCAAGAATGCTCACGTAGACCGGTTCCCGTGCATCCGTGACCGGATCCGCGCAACGTCATTGCGTTGATGGTATTGTGGCTCTTTATGGAAAGGTAGACGTTTAGGTTGTAGACGCCTCGGCCTCTACGATCCCTTAGTCTCCTTTCGTAGAATCTCGACGAACTTCCTTGGTGTCATGATCATCACGCTCTCGTACACCTCCATCGTCAAAAGATCCTCATCCCCTGTGACCACATACTCAGCTCGTCCCTCGACGGCACATGCCAAAATCGCATCGTCCTTTGGATCACGGCATTTGCCCACAACCTCTTGCGTCCAACCCCACCCGCGCCTAGCAACTAGGCGCCGTCATGTCAGCCCCGCAATGGAGGTTCTGGCCTGGTCCCCTGGTCACAGTTGGGGCGACTCTGGTCGTCGCACTGGCGTACCCGCGCGTCGGCAGTAATCCTCGAGAGTCTCGAGGAGGCACGCCGTAATCCCATTGCCTCGCCTTCACTGGACGCGAGTGGGACCAGACCAGCGGCAAGTACTACTACCGCGCCAGATGGTACGCGGCGGAACTGGGGAGATGTGTCTTGGGTGGCCGAGATCTCCTCGTCATCCTTCAGCCAGAAAAGGTCGGCGCCGGGAAGAAACTCCAGGTCCTCGAAGAGTGGGTCACCAACGTAGGGCCGCCAGGCGCCGGGAGGGTCACTGGACTGGTTGCGGGCTCGGCGGTTTCAGAGCCACTGGCCGCGCCCCCCCCAGCAGACGCCGAGGAGAGACGCGGCAACGATGGCCCTGGTGAACTTCAAGAATTCACTGGCTGTCAGAGGTTTCGACAGGGACCTTGGGGGCCTCGATCTTCCTCTTCTTGTAGGCGGTGAAACAGACCGCCAGGAAGACACCTTCAATCACGGCCCAGAGCAAGATCTGCCAGGGCAGGTAGGCGGATGTGTTCCCCCCAGCATAGCTGTGGAGGCCGACCAGGAAGTAATTCACGCCATACCAGGTAAAGAGCACGAGCTGCCAGGAGAGGATGGAGGCAACGGCGGTGCCGAAGCCTCGGATCGCAGAGATAGTCCGGGCGTGGACGATGGCCAGGTACCCCAAAAGACTGATGAGAGCCCAGGTCTCCTTCGGGTCCCAGGCCCAATAACGCCCCCAGGACTGATTGGCCCAGACCCCGCCCAGGACGGTGCCAACACCGATGAACAGCACAGAGAGCTGGACGGCGTGAATCAGGTAATGCTCGACGTTGCGGAGTGTCGTGGCGGCGGGCCGCCTCAGCAGATACAGGATCAGCCACAGATGGCCCAACCCCATGGCCAGTGTGGCCGCCGAGTAACCGAGGGTGATGGTCAGGACATGAACGATCAACCAGTAGCTCGATCTCAGGACCGGCACCAGGGGTGAGATGGCCGGGTCCAGAGGGACCTGATCGGACATGAACAGGATCACTGACGCCAGGAGGGTGGAGATCATCCCGATGTACTTGCCCCGCTTCACCAGTTCGAGGATGAAGGCAAAGAGGACCATGCCCCAGGGAACCCAGATCATGGTCTCGTAGACGTTGGAGACCGGCGGCCGGCCGGAGATGACCGACCGGAGGATCATGCCGTAGGCGTGCAGGAAGAGTCCCCCGGCGCTGACGGCCATGGCCACCTTGAAGGCCCGCTCGGAGCTCAGGAGGAGGGCGGCCAGGAAAGCGAAGAATCCGATAAGATAGACGAAGGCGGACTTCTCGTAGGGCTTCAGCTGGTTGTAGGAGACCTCCCGGTCCAGGTTGGCCCGATCCGGATAGGGCAGCTTCGATTGCTTCGGCAGCAGCTGGATCAGCTTCTTCAGGTTTTTGGAATAGGCCTCCTGGTTGCCCGTCGGATAGGCCTTGTTCATGGCCGTCAAACAGGTCTTGAGCTCCAGGGAGTCTGACTTGATCAGCGGAATCCAGGCAGCGTCAGGGTCCGATGGGTGAGGAATGAGCTTCCAGCTGTAGCCTCCGGCCTGTTCATTGATCAAACTCATCTTGTGAAACAGCGTCGCCGCCTCTTTCTCGAGTGGCGTCATCTTGTTCGGGTCCGCGCCGGACTGCCGGATTTCCTCGATCAGCTCTGCGAACTTCTGATTCGACATCAGATCGTGAGGGGAGATGAACTTGGCCTTCTTGTCCAGGCCGATACGCTCCTTGAGAGGAACGAAGCCGATTGAAATGAACGGCCGGCGACTCCAGTCACCGGGGTTATGGGCCAGATCGAGGAGGGTCTCCATCGGGTCCTTCCCCTGATAGTGCTCCACGCCGGTCAAGAAACGGATCGTCGCCCGGGCGTAGGAGTCCATGGGTTTGATCCGCCCGCTGTCCAGGGTCGGGACAGCGCGGAACAGGTCCAGGTCCGACTGCGGGACTCCCGCCAGGACCGGAGTGGACAGGAACAGGGACAGCATGACCGCCATGGCCACGAGGGCCGGGAATCTGGGACTCATCTGGATCTAGCCTCCTTGGATGGGGCCGCCGAATGGCGTGGCGACCGGACATGTGACGATCCGCAAGTTCGCGGCCAACGGGCACCAGGGTCACAGGAAAGCCTGGAATGGAGTCAATACTCGGCCTCAGCAGGAAAACAAGACGCCGGGGCGGGAGCCCCGGCTTCCAGTCTTCAGAAACTGTCTAGCTGTCCTGCAGCCTACTGAACGGCGCCGCCTCCACCTGACTTCCACGCATTGTAGATACTGACCCCGGTCTTGAGAGCAGCCAGGCTGCCATCCCGGGCGATGTTGTGCTGGTGGCAGCCGTTACAGCTGTTGGGCATGATGTCGTCGCTCGTGGTCGTACCCACGCCCTGGCGAGTGGGATCACTGTTGTCATCGCCGCCGGACAGCCACATGTTCAAGCTAACCTGAGGTTCGATGGCCTTGAAGCCGTGGCTCTTGATGTCCCACTTCTCGAAAGTACTCGCCGTGGCCACGAAATGGCACTTGGTGCAGGTGAAGACACTCTCCTGCCCCGTATGGCTGCTGATACCTCCGACGAAGTGCTTCTTCAGGTTATCAACAGTGGTGAACTTCCGGCTGGCCACGCCATTGGGCCCGTGGCACTGAAGACAGAGATTCCCTTCGTTGATCTGGCCATTCACGATCAGGCTTCCATCCAGCTTCTTGAGCTGCGCCGGGTTGTCCCCGCCGTGGGGATCGTGACAGGTGGAGCAGGTCAGGAAGGCCGAGTGCAGCCCCTGACTGAAGTCGATGCCCTGCTGGCGATGCCCCTTGGCCACAGGCCGCAAGTTCGTCACCGGTGAGAACGTCGGATCCGCGGTCGTGGAGGTCACCTTGTAGGTGTCCTCGGACCAGACGGTGGGAGCCAGGGCCAGGAACCCGGTGGAGGCCGGGTTGTTCTCGGAATCCTTGGCAGAGTAGAGCTTGAGACTGAAGACTCCCGACCCGGCAGAGGTCTCGGTCCTGGAGGCCACGGGATACCCCGAGGAATTGTTGCCATCGGGAGCAGCAACCGAGTTGCCTCGGGTGTGACACCCGGAGCAGAGATTCTTCTGCTGGGACAGGAGGAAATTGGAGGGATTGAGGATCTTGGTCTTGTCCCCGGTCCTGTAGTGATCGCCGCCAGGTCCGTGGCACCGCTCGCAGCCCGTGTTCAGCTCCGAGAATCGGACGCGCACCTCGTCAACGGCGGCCACATATTCGGCCTCCAGACCTGTGGAGTGACAGGCGATGCAACGGTACTCAAAGCTCCTCCTCTTCGCCAGGCTCTTGAACTTCTGGGCAGTGGAGTCGAACCAGTGGTCCGTGAGATGGTACGGCTTCCACCGCTTCTTGGCCTCTCCCCACTGTGCTGGCAAGATGAAGTTACCCTCTCCACCGCCGGGCAAGCGCGTCAGGAAGCGCTGTTTCCAGTCGCCTCTCCCGCCGCCATAACTCCGGACAGCCTCGAAGGTACCAAAGGTGGTGCCGTCGCCGTTGACGAGAGTCATGGTGTACTTGCCGTTCTGCCTCAGCAATCGTATCTGGGCCGAGCCCAGAGCCGCGAAGTCCGCGACGGTCGAGGAGATCGTCCGCCCCACGCCCTCGGCCCCGAAGTCAGCGACGATCTGCTGATTGAGGTCCCGGTCATCACCGGCATCCACGTAGCGAAGGCCTCTGTTATGCAGGGTCTTGACCCACTTGTCGTAGTGGGAATCGTGACAGATCTTGCACTTCTGGGAGCCGACGTAGGCGGCCTCGGTCCCCTTCGACTGAAGGACTAGCCCGATACCGGCGTTCACGGCACCCGCCATGGCCGAGACGTTCTGGATGGTGGTGGTCTTGAACGACGGGTGCTGGGCCCGCAGATTGTAGGTTCCCCCGGGCAGAAGGAGACGGAACTTCCCGTCGGCGGCCGTGACATCATAGTCCTCGCCCCTGTCCGGTGAGACCCGGGCGCCTTCGATGGGAACTCCTCCCAGCGTCACAGCTCCTTCGATGGCTCCCAGGGTCGCGGCAACGTCGCTGCCCGTGCTCTTCCGGGTACCGAACTTCGACTCGTAGGCGTTGACAGCAGACAGCAGTGTGACCCTGGCCGTCGAATCGCTCCTCAGATCACCGACGCCGACGAGATAATTGCCTCCCGGGGAAGTGCCGCTGTTGTGGCAGCCCACGGTGCTGCTGGCGCAGGAGTGGGGGATGACCAGCCCGTCGGAGGCATTGCCGCCTGCGTCGAACATGTCCAGACTCTCCACGGGTTTGATGACTCGCATGGTGTGATCGGCGATGTCCCAGGGCAGAGCACTCTTGGCGGTCTTAACCATGTGGCAGGCGACACAACGGCTCGAGACGGAACCGCCTGCCCCCGTTGGATCGTAGCTGTGACGCGTGTGGGACGTCACGAGTTGCACCGTGGAGTCCGTCGAGGTCTCCCCCGGGAGCAGGAA
>JAJFLN010000702.1 GCA_021772705.1 Candidatus Cloacimonadota bacterium
TGAGCCACGGGTCTCCTCCTCGTCTTGGTCGAAGATTGGCGTTTTCACCTACCTTCTACGAGTTGGAGGCCCGTTTCTTCAATCAGAGACTACATTCTACCCAGAACCGTGAGATCTCAATCCAAGTTCCTGGGACTCTCGCGTTCGTAGTAGCAGGAAAGGTGCGACGCAGGCTGAGACTGCGATGTGCTTCACGGTGTTGAAGTGGACGGCGATCAATAGAGAGATCGAGACAGCCAATACCGTCTCGGCGATGGCCAACACACTGATCTGTCCGGCCTCGATAGCCTTCTGCCCCGATCGGAGATGCCGCTTCCTGATCCCGTTCTGGGGCAAAGCCGAGCGTCTCCCGGGCAGATCGTCGGGTGTCAGCCGATCGGTTCGATGTGGCGGAAACAGCGCGGGGGTGCCCCAAGGCGCTCAATTGCCGAGGTCGGTCGCCGGTGTGGCTGCCTCGGTGCCGCAGGCGCGAGCCTCTGTCTTCCGAGGAACAAAAAGTCACCCTGGACGTAGTAGTCTAAAGATTCACTCTGATTCGGCACGGCCTCGATCCATCCATCCGATGACCCGGAAGGGGCCATCCGATGACCCGGAAGGGGAGCAAATGACCCAGAATACCCGTTCGACTGAGATCTCCGTGGCACTGGTGGTCTGTCTCTTCCTTCTCCTTACAACGGCTGGGCTGGCTCAAGTGGATGACTTCTACGAAGACCTGAGCCGAACTGACGTCAAGTCCACACGGGACGGGACGGAGGTGAACGGTGCCTCGAGGCGCCCGACGACTCGAGACGAGACGGACTTCCTCGAGGCACTCCAATCGGCGGTCACCGAAGCCCGGAACCAGCTGAAGAGTCGGTCTGTCGACCTGAGAGGAAGAACCTTCGATGATCCGGACTACCAAGCCTGGCCGGAATCGCCTCGGACTGGGACCCGGACGCTCGTGGGTTCTCTGTTTCGGGAGGTCCCCGGTGAACTTTCATTCGGACGCTCTCTGGAGCACCCATTCAGGCTGGACCCGTCAGTCGTCTCGATCCTGAAGCGGAGCCGGGAAGCGCTCTTGCGGCAGGGAAGCGCCTTGGGCGGCGAGGCGCAACGGATGGTGTCTGTCTACGCCTCGCTGCTTCGTGATGCCGAAGCCATCGGCGCCGAGGGAAAGACTGATGCTCTCATGGGGAAGTGGCTGGCAGAGGCAATCCGCGAAGTCTGGGTCAGACTCATATTGCTCGGAAGACTGGTCGAGACGGCCCAGCAGGAGGAGCAGCTGAGTGCTCCCAGGACTCTGGCCCGAATAGTGGCCCAGCTACAGCGGCTGATCGGACGAGAGTTCGGGTCAATCGGCCCTGGCGGGGAGGAACCAGATATGGGGGCATTGACCGCCGCCTTCCGGACGCAGGAAGGAATCTCCGCCACCTCGGGACAACCGGGAAGCTACACGCTTCGCAAGGACCTCCGGGAGCAGGTTGACTCGATCATCTGGGAGGGCCGGCCAGGGCTCGGCCCGTCACCGGACTTGGACGAGAGGCACCGTTACCTGGCGAGCCAGATCGTCACATCCGTGATGGGGGTCATCGTGTTCGATAGGGAAGACCCTGTCGAGAGGAGCCAGTCGCTCAAGAAGCGGCTCGCCCATGTCTCCCTCGGACTCGATGGGCTGCGCTATGTCACCGTCATTCCTTGACACTCCAAGACAGAGGAGCCGCAGTCGTGGAGGGGACATCGGGAGGAGGATTCGCAGGATGAGGGACACCTGCTCCCGTACTATCGCTGGCCGAGCCCCATCGCCACCGAACAAGACCGCCCTCTGAACCACCACCGCCTGAAGGCGGTGGGTTCGGCTTCAGAGACCGACGGGTCCTGGGGATGGGGGTGCGCTCGAGGATTTCCTTCTGCCCCACGGGATCAGACCGGGCTCCCCTCGGAGGCCTTCTCGGAGAAGGCCGGGTTGAGTAGCCGGCAGGTGCGGCGCAGTGCCGGGACGAGTATCCACTCCGCAGTGGGTCCGATGAAGAGGGCCAGGAAGTACATCGGGATAAGAAGCACCAATGTCCAGCCAGCGATCTGCATGAGCGGAACCGGTATGCCCGTGGCCTCCGCCAGACTGGCCAGAGCCGCGTTGTAGGCGCCGGGGTGTGCCACCACAAGATAGCCCGCCAGTCCCAGGAATCCATACTTGACGATCTTGCTCCGCAGCAGTGACGAACCGGCGGCTGACAGGCGAGACGTGGTGGCCGTCGTGAAGAGATGACGAGCCAGCCGATTTGCGGAGGTGACCCCCTCCTCCACTGTGCGCTCCACTCTCGGTCGCCACGTGGAGGTTCCCACCGTGGGCAGTGCGAACACCGCAAGAAGCAACAGCACAGGATGGATCGACCCGAGAAGGGCCAGAGTCACGCCGAGCCTCAGCAGCCAGCCGCAGGTCGAGAAGATCGACATGTAAATGTGATCGAGCACGAACACCTGATTTCGCAGCATGGCGAGTCGGTCGATGTACTCGGGACGTTCGTGATGCGCGATCGTCGCCACCGATGCCTGAAGCCCGGCGACGTGGGCCTCGAGTGCCACCGCAACTCGATCCCGAAACCGCCGCTGGACTCGGTCACTGACGATCTTCAGGAACCAGGTGGCGGCGGCAGAGACGCCGAGACCGACCGCCGCGGCGACGGCGAGTCCGCGACGGTGTTCGAGAACGCCATCGGCGAGGACCTTGAACCAGAGCGCGATCAAGGCGTCGGGCAACGCGGCGAGCAGCGCCAGCCCAAAGGAGGCCGAGAGCAACCCTGGTTCCGCGTCATGAGCCCGACGCAGAGTCCTCCACATAGCCGGCAGCGCTGGTGGCATCGCGTCATGCGAGGACATCGAGGGGTTCCCCTTCCGGCTCGTCGTCGTGGAACCGAGACGCCTGCAGATCGAACATGGTTCGGTAACGGCCGCCAGAGGCCATCAACTCGTCGTGGCTGCCCAGTTCCACCACGGCGCCGTGCTCGATGACGCAGATCCGATCGGCGTGACGCACCGTGGAGAAACGATGGGAGTTGTTCGCGCACTCGTGGGCGCCAAGGAGGATCGGCCTCGTTGGCATCGATCTCAAACGGTCCGCCAGGGATGAGGACGAGGATCTGCCCGTCCTTCTCGTTTCGGTACTCCTCGTAGCCGGCGTCGTTCTTGCCCAGTGGAGTCAGACCAGAGCGGGAGAGGGTAGCCACCAGGGAGGTGTAGACAGGGTGACTTGCCGTTGCGGAGTCTCCGGGACGACGCAACTTGAGTTGGATCGGGGCACTGCGCTCCAAGTGGTCTCGCGAGTTGCCAGAGCCCGCATCGGCTCCGTAAAGCCAGGCCGTGGTCGTCAGCGCTGTGAGCAGCAGTACGAGTAGCCCAAGTGTGGTCGACTTCACTCTTACCCCCTTCCCCCCTGCTGACAGTCAGTCCAGCTTATCAGATGCCATGGAATCATTTCGTTGCGTATCGGAGTTGCCGACGTGCAGGATCTGGTGGTACTCCCTCCCCTCTTCAAGACGGGCTGCAGATGTGGCAACTTGGCACAGAGTGCCATATATATGTTATGATGGCTATGGAGGTGGCTGATGAAACGGACGACTATCTATCTTCCTGACGATGTACATCGTGCTCTTCGCCGGGAGGCCCTAGAGCGGGATCTTTCGATGGCGCAGGTCATTCGCCAGATGAGCGAGTTGTACCTGAAAAGGGATGAGCTGTTCTGGCAGACAGTGGGGACTCTTCGGGCTCGAAATATCCAGGAGACCTTTGATGAAGTCGAGGCTGATGTGATGAAGGCCGTTCGAACGGTCAGACGGGAAAAACGTGGCTTGCGGAAAGCGAGCTAGCCGCAATACCCATGAATTAGTGGAAGAAATGTGTGAAAACGAGGGCTCTGCCCTCGAACTCCCGCCAGGGGCCATTGGCCCCTGGACCCCGATGAACAGGCAAGTGTTCGTAGGTCATTCAAGTGTTTATCCACACTTTCAGTCCCAACAGTCCAATTGGGGGTTTGGGGGAGCTAGCTCCCCCAGCGGGGTGCGGAGCAGAGCCCCGATACAACAAAATCCGTTTTATATCAGGGGTATTGGAGCTAGCCGATGAGGGCAGTTCTGGACTCGAATGTGATTGTGAGTGGTTTTCTGGCGGCTAAAGGCCCATCGGCGCGAGTGCTCGATGCCGTGCGAGAGGGACAGCTCACCTGGGTAACATCGAAAGTGATCCTGGATGAAGTCCGAAAGGTTCTGGCGTTACCGAGGATCCAGAAACGGTATCGAGTGACCCCGGAGGCGGCCGAGACGTTGCTGTTATTGGTTGGAGAGAGTGCGCTCCGAATAAGGGGTGTCGTTCAGGTTGTGGGCAAATGCCGTGACCCAAAGGACGATGCGATCTTGGCATGTGCCGTCGAGGGACGAGCCGAGTACGTGGTCACAGGGGATGAGGATCTCTTGACGATGGAGGTGTACGAGAGTGTGATGATCGTGACACCAAGGAGGTTCGTCGAGATTCTGCAGGAGGAGACTACGAAATCGTAGAAGCCGAGGCGATTTCAGCCTAAACGTCTACCTTTCCCTAATGACACACAACCCCCTCAACGTTATAACCATTCACGGCAATGCGGCTGGGCTTGCTGTCTGTGGGGGGACGATCGAGGGCACGGTTCGGTCTTCGAGTTTGGCCTGAATGGCCTCGACCAGGTAGGGGAGTACGGGGCGTAACTGCTGTTTCAGGGAGGTAATGACAGTCATCATGCGCTCAATGAAGCGGCTTCCGGCCGGGCTATGGGTCCCGTAGGAGAGCTTTCGCTTGATGACAGCCGGACGACCTGAGCGTTCGCTGGTATTGTTAGTTGGTTCCACGCCAGGGAAGCGGACGAAGGTCCAGAGAGCGGGCTCGACCTTGAGAAGCTCCTTACAGCTTCCAGCGGTCTTGGCATGCCGGCATGCGGCACCCCGTTCGAGGAGTCCCCGGACACGCTTCCGCAAAGGGGCCACGTAGCGACGGAAAGTAGCC
>JAJFLN010000703.1 GCA_021772705.1 Candidatus Cloacimonadota bacterium
GCGGGCCTTGATAGCCGAGGATTGGGAAAAGCTGCGCGAACTGGCCAAGGCCAAAACGCCGAAGCAAGCGCCTGTGGGCCCCTCGACAAGCTCGGGGCGAACGGATCCGGAATAGGCCAGGGGACCCCCTACGGGACATGCTCCCTCACTGGCAGCGCGAGTTGACTGGTGTCGCGGGTGGTGGTAGTCTGGCAGTCTTCTGTGGCGACTGCTAAGGCGGCATGGAAACTTCTGGATCTACCCAAATCGTTCCCCTCAAGGAGGCAGCAAATCATGTCCCAGTTTCAGACACTCGTCGGCCAGCAGGCCCCGCAGTTCGAGCTCGAAGGTGTTATCAAGGGCGACTTCAAGAAGTACAGCTTGGCGGACAACGTGAAGGCCAACAAGTGGACCGTGCTCTTCTGGTACCCACTGGACTTCACCTTCGTCTGTCCGACGGAGATCGCCGGTTTCGGCGAGCAGCTCGAGGAGTTCAATGCCCTCAACGCCGAGGTGTGGGCCGTCTCGACTGACAGCAAGTTCAGCCACAAGGCCTGGCTCGCGGCCGACGAGCGGATCGGCAAGATCGGCTACCCGCTCCTGGCGGACTTCACCAAGCAGGTCACCCGTGATTACGGCATTCTGAAGGAAGACCTGGGCGCCGGCTACCGGGGCACCTTCATCATCGATCCGACAGGCACGGTCCGGAGCATGACCGTCAACGATCTGTCGGCCGGCCGAAGCGTCGGCGAGACCTTGCGGACACTGCAGGCTCTTCAGACGGGCGAGAACTGCCCCGTCAACTGGAAGCCCGGCACGCCGACTCTCGGCTAGTCTCATACAGGCCGGGGAGTTCAACTCACCGTGGAGACTCAAGAGACCCCCGCTGCAGGGATGCAGCGGGGGTCTTCACTTTGTCCGGACAACCGGGCCCTGAGTCAGGCCCGTGTCAGGCAGGAACCTCAGGCGATGGTGACATCCTTGGAGAGGTAGACGTCCTGGATGGAATTCAGGAGCTTGATGCCCTCGTCCATGGGCCGCTGGAATGCTTTGCGCCCCGAGATCAGTCCCGTGCCGCCGGCCCGCTTGTTGATCACGGCGGTCTTGACGGCCTCGGCGAAGTCATTGTCGCCGGAGGCGCCGCCGGAGTTGATCAAGCCCATGCGGCCCATGTAGCAATTGGCGACCTGGTACCGGCAGAGATCGATGGGATTGTCGGTGGTCAGATCGGAGTAGACCTTCTTGTGGGTCTTGGCCAGGTTGGGAATGTCGTTGAAGCCGCCGTTGTTCTCGGGCAACTTCTGCTTGATGATGTCGGCCTCCAGGGTGACGCCGAGATGGTTGGCCTGACCGGTCAGATCCGCGGCTACGTGGTAGTCCTTGTCCGCCGTCTTGAATGCACTGTTGCGGGTGTAGCACCAGAGCACGGTGGCCATGCCGAGGCGATGAGCTTCGTGGAAGGCCTCGGCGATCTCGACGATCTGCCGGTTGGACTCGTCGGAACCGAAATAGATGGTGGCTCCAATGGCGGTGGCACCCATCTCCCATGCCTGCTCGACGGTTCCAAACATGATCTGGTCAAAGGTATTGGGGTAGGTGAGCAGTTCGTTGTGATTGATCTTCACGATGAAGGGGATCTTGTGGGCGTACTTCCGGGACACGGCGCCCAGGACACCGAACGTGGAGGCCACTGCGTTGCAACCGCCCTCGATGGCCAGCTTCACGATGTTCTCGGGATCGAAGTAGATCGGATTCGGAGCGAAGGACGCGCCGGCAGTGTGCTCGATGCCCTGATCCACCGGGAGAATCGACACATACCCCGTGCCGCCCAGCCGTCCGTGGGAGAACAGATCCTGCAGGCTGCGGAGGACCTGGGGCGACCGGTCGGTGTGGGCATAAATCCGATCTACGAAGTCGGGGCCTGGCACATGAAGAGTGTCCTTGGTGATGCCCTTGCACTCGTAGCTTAGTAGTCGGTTGGCGTCATCACCGAGATGACGTTCGATCTCTGCCAGTTCCATGGTTTGACCTCCTTGGCACGTGACGTGATGGACTTGAGTCGTGGGCTACATCATACGGCGTCATGGCCGTTGCAGTCGAGCATTCGGCGCATACGGGCGCATGTTCCGTAGGGGGCAGTCAACATTGGCAATCACGGAGATCACAGGGATCGCGGAGAGCACAGCGTGGGCTTCGCCCGCAACCCAAACCCAAAGACGAAGGAGAGGTGGGGAGGGGTTGGAGAGGTGGCGATACAGGTGGGATCTGGCGAGAAATTCGCGCGCGCCGCGAGGATTTTCGGAAGTAGTAGAACAGAGGTCTTCGTGTAGAGAGGTGGGATGGGATGGATTCGGCCCAAGGCCGGCCTGCGGCGTAGGACCTGACGGGAAAGGCCGTTCTCAGTGCGTCTCGTGCCGGGGATGACTCGCCTTCAGTTCATCCACCTTGGCCTGGAAACCAGGGTAGATACTGGCGCACTTGTTGGCCATTTGGGAGGCGTCGTCCCAGTGGAAGCCCGCATCGCAGGTCTGCATCAGCTCCCGGGCCTCCTCCAGATAGAGCTGCGCCTTGCCGCGCAGAGCCCGATCGTCGGAGCCATCCACGTTGAGGGCCATATCATAGAATCGCATGGCGAACCGGCGCCGCTCGGACAGCTTGGCCGGTATCCGCTCCGGCACGGCTGTAGCGTCGGCCCGGGTTCGCCTGCGTCGTGGGCCGGGCCGGTTCTTGGCGGCAGCGTCC
>JAJFLN010000704.1 GCA_021772705.1 Candidatus Cloacimonadota bacterium
GAATAGGCCAGGGGACCCCCTACGGGACATGCACCCAATGCGTGGGAGTCGCATGTCAGGAAGGCAAGCAGGCCAACTACCGGGTTCACGGAGGTCACAATGGTCAATAGAGTAGGCCGAGAGGCGCGGCACGTGCGTGCCGGACCCCTCGGCCTACTCTATTGACCTCTGTTCTACTACTTCCGAAAATCCTCGCGGCGCGCGCGAATTTCTCGCCAGATCCCACCTGTATCCCCACCTCTCCTTCGTCTTTGGGTTTGGGTTGCAGGCGAAGCCCGCGCTGTGTAACTCCCAACTCATCGCAGCGGCCCCTCCTGACTGATACCCCCCGGCCACAGCGACGACCTCTGGCTGATCTCAGCCCCTGGCCCTGTCATAATGGAACATAGCGGTCAGGCCCACCTGGTCTCGGCCGTACTCATCGACTCATATGGAACAGGAATCCGTCGAGGCTCACAGCTGGCTGCAGCGCAAGACCCAGGACGTGCTGGGTCTGAGACCCGGCGAGGTCTTCAAGTCGGCGGTCTTCTTCGCCTACCTGGCTCTGGCCAGCTCGATCTACATCACGGGAAAGACAACCCGGGACACCCTGTTCCTGTCCCGATACGAGCTGGACATGCTGCCCTGGATGTTCATCGGCTACGGCATCGTGTCGCCCATCGTGGCGTTCCTGTACGGGCGGGTAGCCGACCGGTTCCGGCGGGACCGTCTGATCATGACCACCTCGGCGATCGGCGCCGTTACCTACGTCGGAGTCTGGTGGGCTGCAAGCTCGAAGTGGAGCTGGATCTATCCGGTCTTCTACATCTGGGCCGAGGTCGTGGGTGGACTGTTCCTGACTCAACCTGGGACAGGACGACTTCCAGGACCTGCTGGAGGAACACTCGGAGGTGGCCAGCAACGTGATGGTGGTCCTCTGCCGACGCCTCCGCGCCGCCAACGTGAAGCTGGTCAAATCAAGGCGGAACGGTGAGGAACCGGCCCAGGACTCCGAGAAGATCCCGCAGAGCTGAGAGCGCTGCTGCAACACGGATGAAACAGTAGGTGGCGGGCCATGCTGAGGACGGGGGTGCATGTCTCGCCGGGTGGATTTATCACTGAGGACACTGAGTTCACAGGGACACAGAGGTCCTTTGGATCAGGCTCCCAGCAGTGTTCTGGTAGTCGGCGGGAAGGGCACTTCCCAAAAGGGCCTCTGTGACCTCTGAGTCTCCGAGATCTCCGTGTAACCTCTGCGGGACATGGACGCGACGATCATGGACGCGACGAGAAGGAAGCTGTTTCTTTGTAGCCTGTCGATGCATGTCCTGATACTACGCCGAAGAGGATGAACGGAGCGGACGGGCATGTAGGGAGATTTCGGAATCACTAAACCTGAAAACCAAAAATCAGTGTCTCCGGGCGTGGTCAGGCGCGGCGGCCCGGGACATGGGGAGATCTTCAGGATCGCATGGCCAATCATCCTGGCCAATGTCGCCGTACCGCTCCTCGGCCTGGCCGATACGGCGGTGATTGGCAATGCCGGGACCGTCGCCGAACTGGGAGCCATCGCCCTGGGCGCCCTCATCTTCAGCTTCGTCTACTGGGGATTCGGATTTCTCCGCATGGGGACCACGGGTTTCACGGCACAGGCGGCCGGCGCCGGTGACGAGCCGGAGGTTCGGGCTGCCCTGGGCCGGTCTCTGGCGATCGCCCTGTCAGTCGGTCTCGGGTTGATCCTGTTCCAGCTGCCTATCGGCAGGATCTCTCTGGCCCTGATCAACGGCAGCCCGGAAGTCGAGGCCGTGGCGCTGCAGTACTTCCACGTCCGGATCTGGGGCGCCCCGGCGACTCTGGCGACCTTCGCGATCATGGGCACCTTTGTCGGCCTCGGCCGGAGCCGGCAGCTGATGGCAGTCCAGCTGATCCTCAACGCCCTGAACATCATTCTCGATGTCCTGTTCGCCGGATACCTGGGATGGGGGGCATGGGGAATCGCCCTGGGCACCACCCTGTCCGAGTGGGCCGCCTGCCTGCTGTCGAGCTGGCTCGTCCTGAAGCTTCTCCGGGATCGGCAGAGCGACGACGAACCACTCTGGCCCTGGAAGCGGATCACGGATCTGGAGCGACTCAAGCGAACCCTCGGCGCCAACGGGGACATCATGATCCGGACTCTGCTGTTGCTCTTCGGCTTCGCCTGGTTCACGGACCAGAGCGCCCGCTTCGGCGACACCACGCTGGCGGCCAACCACGTCCTGCTGCAGATCGTGACCTTCACGGCCTACTTCCTCGATGGCTATGCCTTCGCCACGGAGTCTCTCGTCGGCTCTTCCATGGGAGCCGGTGACGGAGCGACCCTGGACGGAGCCATCGCCAGGTCGACACAGCTCGCAGCGGCCTCGGCCGTCATCCTCGCAAGCGGCACCTGGGTTCTGGGAGGAGTCCTGGTGGACACTCTGACCACCTCCATACCCGTCAGGGCAGAGGCTCGCAGTTGTCTGCCCCTGGCGACCGTCTACATACTCTGCTCCTTCGCCGCCTTCCAGCTCGACGGCATCTTCATCGGCGCGACTCGCACCCGGGACATGCGAAACGCCTCCATCGAATCCACCCTTCTCTTCCTGCTG
The DNA here is from genome assembly GCA_021772705.1 of Candidatus Cloacimonadota bacterium. Classification (GTDB taxonomy): domain Bacteria; phylum Muiribacteriota; class UBA6191; order JACPRK01; family JACPRK01; genus OFTM100. The sequence goes on from JAJFLN010000704.1 coordinate 2,607, forward strand.
GCCTGCTGGCCCCTCGTGGCCTGGGCAGGCAATCAAGGGCTCTGGACCGCCTTCCTCCTGTTCGTCCTGATCCGGGCAGTGTGCCTGGGCCTCCGCTACCCGGCGCTCCGGCGGAGCGTGGGGTGAGGAGGTTCTTGCCTTGATTGCCCGGACCAATCAGAACAGTGTCTCCACTTGCCTCAGTTCAAGGCTTCAGATTCCGATCCGAAGACGGCAGTCGCATCGTCCAAGCCACGAAGACCTTCTTCAGCTTTAGCCACCTGCAACCCTACCCAGGGTGGAACCGAGTGATTGGTGAAGCGAAACGACACTGGGAAGCGTATGCTTCCAAGGCGATGCCGAAGCAGATCACGCGAGTGGCCAGTCGCTTCATCAACCGGATGTCGCTCACGCTTCCGATTCACGAGTTCTCCGACTACCTTGCGAGCCCACCTTCCCCATCCTTGACCAATGAGTCTGCTTTGACTGACTTCTTCCAGAGGTTCAGCATTCACAATTCCCATTGCGGACTCTCAGCCAACGTGATCCAGAGCTTGGAGCGAAACCTCCAAGATCATCTGGCAAGTCTCTTGCTGGACATTGATGTGTTCAAGATCGAAGCCCTCCCCCCTGCCGGCCAGCCCGTAGGACGGGCAGCGGACCTCGAGAAGCACGCCGCAACGTAGTTTGAAGCCATGGGCCCCGATCCCGGGGGCGACACCACCGGTTTTGTACATACCGCTCCAGCTATCGGCATCCCGGTGACAACACGGCGATGCTATGGGTCACATCCTCACCTTCTGAAAAGAAGTTCTCTCAGAAAGTTGACCGGTACCTAGGTACCGGCGTTAGGTTCCACATGGTGATGACGATGAACCCAGAAACACTCACGACCGGAGAGCTCGCTCGACGGTCAGGCGTCAACGTACAAACGCTTCGATACTACGAGCGGCGCCGGCTCTTGAAGCAACCCCCACGGCGGCCGTCAGGGTATCGCGAGTACCCGACTGAAGCGGTGCGGTTGATCCGCTTCATCAAGCACGCTCAACAGCTTGGCTTCAGTCTTTCCGAAATCGAGGAGCTGATCCGGCTGCGGGAAGATCAGAGCTCGAACTGCGCCGATGTTCGCTCCACCGCCACGGCGAAGATCGAGGACATCGACCGAAAGCTCAAGAGCTTGCGGACGATGAAGAAGGCCCTCGCCGAGCTTGT
>JAJFLN010000705.1 GCA_021772705.1 Candidatus Cloacimonadota bacterium
GGGTCATGGTTTTCGCTCTTGCAGCTGATTTATTGCACGATCCTGTTTGATCCCGGATCGTGCGGTTAATCGACCGATACTGAGAAACCGCTCACAGCGAGTGACTCACGGAGGCTTGGAAAATGGCGAAACTCGAGACTAAGGGCAATGCTCATGAATTAGTGGAAGAAATGTTTGAAAACGAGGGTTCTGCCCTCGAACTCCCGCCAGGGGCCATTGGCCCCTGGACCCGGATGAACAGGTCAAGCTTTCGTGTGTCATTCAAGTGTTCATCAGCACTCTCAGGCGCACCAGTCCAATTGGGGGTTTGGGGGAGCTGGCTCCCCCAACGGGGTGTGGGGCTGAGCCCCACTACAGCAAAATTCGTCTTATCTCACCGGCATTGTGACTAAGGGGACAGTCGTGTGTCCCGGATCTGTTCAGCTGCTGAGGCAGTCGTCCCGCCATCGACGGGGACCGTCACCGGCCTGCTGCTTTCGTGGGCGGCTGCCGGGTTCCTGAATTCGCAGGCCGTAAAGGGATCCCCGGTCCCGGATCAACTCCTCCGTGGTCAGGCGCAGGAAGCCCAGGTGCTTCCAGTCGCCTCGGGTCTCCAGGTATCGATCGGTTAACTGATCCATGAGCCGCTCGTAGCTCCGCAGGGATCGACCGTGTGCCTTGCCGCCCTCCAGGCGACGGATCTTTCCATCGAATGCCGGCGAGATGTGATAGCACTCGTGGATGATGGTGGAGACCTTCCCCTGGAAGGACTGGTCGTGAAACCTAGGCAGGTAAAAGTACATCAGGTAGAGGGCCTTCCTGCCCTCATAGGAGAACTCCGGTCCTCCTCCCGGATACCCTCTAGAGGGAATGACCTTGGCATAGATCCCGTGCCGGGTTCGCTGCCGGGCCTCCGCCATGCTCACCAGTACCCGGTGGGGCTCCAGATGCTGGAGTTCGGGCAAGTGGAGGGACAGATCCAGGAGGACCTCCTCGAGGGCGGCGGTGTAGTGGAAGGGCATGACGGGCTACGGACCTCGGGCTAAAAAGCAAAACCGCCAAGACTCTCGGTGTCAAGTGTCTTGACGCACAAACATGCAACTATTTTCCCACCGGTCTTTCCCGAAGTCCGAAGTCCGAAGTCCGAGGCCCGAAGTCCGAAGTCCGACACCCCGAGTCCCCGAGTCCCCGAGTCCCGGATCATTGCGCTACCACGCCTGTTGTTCTATGATCCTGAACCGGGATGCCGACATTCAAGTACACGACGCAGGACGGGGCGGGAAGACAGCGCTCGGATACCGTGTACGCCGACAGCATGCTCGCTGCAAAGCAGAAGCTGCAGAAGCTCAACATCAAGCCGCTGCAGCTGGAGCTGGATGAAGGGGTCGCCAAGGTCGGCAGGGAGGGGCTCCTCTCCCGTATCAGTCACCACGAGATGCTCACGTTCTTCTCGAGCATCGCCATTGCCATCAACGCCGGCGGCAGCCTGAGAGAGTCGCTCCAGGCCTTTGCTGACCAGACGACCAATCCGAAGCTTCGGTCCCTCCTGGAGGACCTGGTCCGGCTGATCGAGAGTGGCAAATCCTTCTCCGATGCTCTGAAAACCCATCCGAAGGAGTTCAGCAACGACTTCATCAGTCTGATGGCTGCAGGGGAGAAGGCCGGAACGCTGGCTGAGATGCTTCAGGATTACGCCTCCTACTCGGAGAAGCAGGCCAAGATTCGCGCCAAGGCGCGAGGCGCCATGATCTATCCCCTGGTGATGGCCAGCGTGGCCGCCATCGTTGTGCTGATCCTGACAACGGTGATCTTTCCTAAGTTCATCGCCAGCTTCAACATCCCCTTCGAACAGCTTCCGGTATTGACGCAGTACGTCAGCATCGTCAGCGGATTCTTCATCGATAACATCGGCAAGATCATTCTGGGTTTCCCCCTGATAATCGGAGCTCTTGTCTGGTGGACCAACAACACCCCCACGGGCAAGCGGGTCCTGCACTGGGTCCAGTTCAACGCACCGGTCTTCGGGACCCTGATGCGCCAGTTCTACATCTCACGGTTCGCCCACGTTCTGGGAGGGCAGCTCAAGGGCGGCGTCCCGGGTCTGTCGGCCCTGAAGGTGGTCCGGGACGTGACGGACAACATCTACTTCCAGAAGGTCGTCGACGACGTGATCGACAGCATCCGCTCCGGCGGCACCTACGCCACCCCCCTGCGAAAGCACTCCAAGATCGTCCCCCCTATCGTAGCCCTCATGTTCTCCATCGGAGAGAAGACCGGCTCCATCGCCGAGGTCCTGGAGAAGGTAGGCAACTACTACGATGATCAGGTCGCCGCCACGACGGAAGTCCTGGTGAGCCTGATGGAGCCCATCATGATCGTCTTCATGGGCATCACGGTGACCATCATCGCCGTGTCGATGTTCCTGCCCATCTTCAACATGACGAAGATGATCAACTAGTGTGGTGGTCCGCTGTTTCCTTTACATATGATGCCTGTCCATAAAACCGTTCGCCCCACTATGGATGCCCGCATCCAGGACGACTGAATGGCCGAGTTTTCCCGATCCGTTCGTCCT
>JAJFLN010000706.1 GCA_021772705.1 Candidatus Cloacimonadota bacterium
CTGCCGAGCACGACCCGGCTCGGCGTGTCCGCAAAGGGCAACGGTAGCCTGGGGAACAAGAAAACGTGACCTTTTCGTTCCGTTGCTACTCGGAGGCCAGATCTTCATGGTGACCGACTTCGACTGGGCGGGGAAGTCGATCGGGGAGAACCTCGTGAGGTTCCTGAAGGAGGACACAGTGGTCCAGAATGTGAACTTCCATCCGCTGATGAAACTGGAGCACTTCACGGTCCAGGAGATCAGCCGGGCCCGGACGCCGGGAGCCCGGTTTACCCGAGAGGCCGGGGAGGATGTTCCGTTTGGCGCCACGGATCAGGAGAAGCTCGACAAGGCGAAGGAGTGGTTTCAGGACGTGAAGGACCCGCGGCTGATGGACTCCCGGCAGATCGGAGAGCAGCGGGTGTATACGATCTGGAAGGTGTCAGTCGATGCGCTGCCGTGGCGGAAGCTGACGGAGGTGTTTCAGACGGAGATTGAGGTCGTACTGGGGGAGGGGGATGCAGCTGGCACTCGAGGTAGAGCTGCAGGTCCTCGACGACCCAGGCGACGACGGCGCCGGTGAGCCGGGTGACGGTGATTTTCGAGCTTCCTCTCGGGGTGGGTTGTCATCCCACGGGTCCAGAAGCGACAGGAGAGCCCCGCAGGCCAACTGGATGGCTACGGGGCCGAGGCGATTCTGGAAGGGTGAGGTTCCGACCGGAGAGAGAAGACAGCTCAGGCCTGAGGCCCTGGAAAGTCCTTTTCCCACATCACCTGAGCTCCTTGACGCATCCAGCGCTCGACCAGCTCGTTTCGCCTGTACATGAAGTCGGTGTCGTCGGCGATGAGGACCACGTCGACTGGCTCGTTGCAGTCCTCGACCACCAGGCCTCCTCGCAGCTCGACGATCGCCCTGGCCTCTTGCTCCTGGAACCTCTCGAGGCCGTAGGGAATTCCGAAACGCAGTCCCTTCCAGCTTCTCGTCTTGAACGGCACAGGCAAGGGAGGCATTTCCTCTGGTCTGGGTTCGATCCAGATCTGTTGCTTCTCGACATCGAAGCCGTGGGGGACGTTCATCAGGGTGCCGCCCATGGACGCCCACTCCACCCATGGATAGCTTGCGATCTTCCCGTGTGCTCCTGCGATGTAGGCCCGTCCGCGGTGTCGATAGAGGACCCGATGAGTTCGCGTTCGCTCATCTTCTCCCGGATCCACCTCGCTGATTCTGTAGTGACGTTCCTCGATAGAGAACTTCTCGGAGAGCAGCCGACGCTTCTCAATCCGTGCGCCTGTATCCGTGCGCCCGCTTGCGACGAGGACTGCACGGTCCCACTTGCTCTCCAGTGAGAAGTAGATGTCGGTCGTGAGTCGCTCTGATGACTGACCTCCCAACGGGTTCGCCAGCGATTCTCTCACGAAGACTGTTCCTGTCAGCAACAACGCGATGAGGACGATTCTGCGGTTACTCGATGTCATGTTCTGCCTCCTTGGCTTCAACAAGCCGAAGTGAAAGTGGACGTCGAAGAAGTGTGAAGGCAGCCGTCGTGACTGCCAATGGATGAGGCGTTTATCCAAGCGGGCGAGTGACAGAGAGGAGAGTCACTGCCCTCGATTGGAGGTAATCGCCGAACGGGCCGACAAGTCGGGCTGGCCCTCGGGGTGGGTCGTCATCCCACGGGTCCAGAAGCCATCTGACCGCCGAGATGGTCTGCAGGGGGTGATTTTCGGCCTGGGCCGATTCCAGGCCAACAGGAAGGCCCCGCAGGTCATCTGGGTGGCTGCGGGGCCAACTGGTTGGGCTTGGAGGCAGATCCTGGTGGGGGCGTGAGGCGCTGAAACGGCTTCTGGAGCGGTATGTCGGCCTGGGCGGTGGCTCAGGTGGATTCTGGAGGAGTGAGGTTCAGGCCGGGGGAGTTGGGGAGGAAATCAATCACGCCCTGATCCTCTGCTTGTCCGCGCATCGATGCCCTCCTTGAGATCGCAGGAAGAGCATAGACGATGAAACCGGTCGGTGGGATCCCCCTATTTCAGCACCCTGCTAGGGGGCGTCTCACGTGCAACCGGTTCCACAGCTCTAGTCTCGAAAGACATGAACCCTATTGATCCGGACTCACCCCTTTGCTGGAGCTGCATCACGTTGCGCTCCATTTCCAGTATCTCGTGTCGGGACAGCCTGAGCGAGAGAACACCGCACACGACAAGTAGAGAACCTCCACAAAGACAAAGCACTACTGTCTGGCGAGTTGGAAGCAACAATCTGAGAAACGTAACTGTGGCCGAGGCCGTCGAGTCGACACTAACAAAGGAACTACGGCTCCCGACAGACAGGAATGCCGCGACGACGACAATAGGCACTAGCCAGGCTATCCAGCTCGCACCAATGAGTGCCATTGCCGCGAGCGACACCAGAACATGCTGCAGTATCCACGCAGGACGCATCCGGCTAGCAATGGCCGCCCCAATCAACATCAACAGTAGCGACACTATAGCCACGACAACAGCCGACAAAGCAACTCCGAACAACGTGTCGCCAGCTGCCGACAAATCAAACAACCGTCCTCCCAGCATGTAGGTTGGTCCAACGTAGGAGAGCGCCACCACGACCAAGGCCCCTGCGGCTGTTGCGGCAAGTACAACGGCCACGAAGAAATCTAGCGCGACATGAATCGCAACATAACAAGGCAGTTGACTCAGCAGCGCGAGCAATGATTTCTTACCATAGGGTGTTCCTCGCATAAGTACGTCAACTCTCATACATGCAGAACCTCGCTCTATCAGTGGAGACCGAGACAACATCAGCAGAGGTGTTACTTGCACTTCCCGGGTGAGCTCACAAGCTTTCCGCCGCACACCTTCGTGCACGTCCAATATGAGCAATCTCGGAATCCACACGGATACGAGACCCCCAGACAGGATTTGCACCACTTAATGCACCGTTTGTCGTGATTGACTGAGCCTAGGTTCACACAGCCATAGCCGGAGGGATCAATAAGTAAGATCGGGTTGTTTCTGGTGTAACGATATAGATTGGGGCCATCAGGCCCCAAAATGCCGACCTTATCCGCGGTAGTAAACCTCCCTCGCGCCACGTCGTACCACCTCGCGCGGTAGTAGTAGAGGCCGGTGTCGGGGTCGTATTCCCGTCCGGTGAAGGTGAAGCGGTTGCCAGTCTCTTCGATGTCATCCCAGTCTCTGGGTTCGCCATAGGCGGAGTAGTTGTATGCAGCGGCGATGTTTGCCGTGGTGCTGACAATCTGGTAAACCGACATCAACGAGTCACGGAGGTAGAAGTCCTGGTCGGTTCTCGTCAGATCCGTGACGCAGAAGATGTCATCGTACGCACGGCTACTCCCGTAGTGGCGGAAGAGAGCAAGGTAGTCGTCGTCGGTGACATACAGGTCGGCGAGTGTATTCTTTTCATCCCAGAGCACAACTCCCGGAGTATCGCCATCGGGAGTGGCTGATAGGATGAGATCCGAATTGGGGTAGTAACCGTAGGTCATTACGTGGGTGATTCCGATTGAGTAGGCCTCCAGCTGGTTCCTG
>JAJFLN010000707.1 GCA_021772705.1 Candidatus Cloacimonadota bacterium
TGCGTCGCCGTGGTTTCACGGATCTCAGTCACATGCTGACCCACGAATCTCTATGCCGCAACACACTGATCACCCCCCAACACCGACAGCTGGAGATCATCCGAAGCGTTCCCGTGCGCTCCGTAGGCGATCCAGACCCGATTGGAGAGTTTTCGGAACGCTGTTTTGAAGAGGGCGTGCAAGGTGAGTCTGCCTAGCATGGATTCCACTGGGACTGTGTTCTCGTTTGACGCTGAGGGGGGAGTGCATGAGTGGGTTGCACAGGGTGGAAGTGAAGAAGCCTTCAAGCGCGCGATCGATGCAGCGATGGGCGCCACCGGAGTGGTATAAGGCAAGAGTAGTGCCACAAGGTCCGCGGTCGGAACCGGATGCCTGTATCACAGGGAGGCTTCTGATCGTTTTGGTACGCTCGTAGCCTTGGACGGGAACGCCGTAGCATTTCGGCATAACGTCTAGGATTCAGCTGCGAGGTCAAGGGGTGATGCCGGAGCGCAGCGGAGGTGTCGCACCGGTCTGGCGCGTCAGCTGCGTCAGCAGCTGGCGTGACAGATGAGATCGTCTGCTGCAATCCTCCTGTTATGCGGAATTGGGAGGATCGACGATTCGGTTGGTCAGTCCGTCAGGCAGGACCGGCCGGCTCCTGCGTCACGGCGGATGTTCACCGAAGTGAGGAAGATGAGACACGGCACGGATCCTCGTGCAATCGGGTAGTGGGCAGCAAGGGCGGCAACGGACATGAGGCGCTGAATCCGCATGGAATCATGGTTTGCACCTATCCAGTGTCGTCGAGGTTCTCATTGAAGCGTGTAGCGATGTGGAGGAGTAGGTCGTCGAAGTTCCTGCGTGCCTGATAAGCGATTCCCGCCTGTCTTCTCCGTTCCTTGAGGTAGGCGGCAGCCTGTTGAAACTCGTGAGGTCGTCGGGTGGCGATGAACTCCTCTCCGGGTAGGGAGGGCAAGTTGAGGAAGTAGGCATTGGTCGCGGCGTTGCGTACGAATCGTTTGGCTGGCTTTGGGTTTCGTGAAAGGACCCGCTCCAGCTGTTTCAAGGCCAAGATGGCTCGTTCCGTGCCGTTGTTGGTCGCTGGGATCCTGGGATTCACCAGGCAATGGAAGAGACCGGGCCAATAGAGGTCGGTCAGTCTCTCCCACTCGGAAAGAACTCTCTGCGTCTTGGGAGTCTCGTCGGTGCTTTGAGCCGTAACGAGTTCGGCCTGCCAGCCCTCCCGCTTCTCCTTCATCATCTTCTTGGCCTCCTTGGCGTTGCGGCCAGGTGTGAAGAGGACCTCCGAGATCTCCCAGATGTCCTCGTAGTACAGCTGTAGCCACTCCTGCCGGTCTCGGACCTCATCCACGACATCCAAGAGCTTCAAGAGAGCTCGAACACACCCCTTCGGCTGCCCCTTACCCACGACGAGTTTCTCGAGGGTCTTTCGCAGCCGCAGAAGCTTGCCGTAGAGCTTCAAGCCCGGTGGGTTGAAGGGAGCCTTCCCGTTGTCCTTCAGGATTGAATGGAGCGCGGCGCAGAGGTCCTTCATGGCTTTCTGCTGCCCTGAGCCGAGTTCGCCGCTCTTGGCTTCGGTCTGGATACTTCGCTCAATCGGCCGTAGCGCTCGGAACGGTTTCCGCAGGTCACCGCGCAGGTCTTGATCGGCGGAACGGAGCTCCTCGGCCAGGTTCTGAATGAAGTGAAGCTGGCAGAGTTGGTGTGGCACACGAGGAAACACCTGACCTACGGCCTTGCGAATGTTGGCCTCAGCGTCCGACACGATACCTACCACTCGCAAGTCATGCTCTCCTGCGAACTCTCGGACTGGCTCAAGAAGAGCCCCGATCGCCTCTGCCGTACTACTGTGAAGGCAATCGGCGATCAGCGTCCGACCCGAAACAACCTCTCGGACGAACCAGACGGCGTCATCGCCTCGTATCGGTTTGGCTGCGTCCAAGGAAACCACCAACACCCGCTGCTTCTTCAGCTGCGAGATCAGCTCCACGTCTTGGAGATTCGCCCCGGCAACCAAGGCTGCAAACAGCTCATAGAGATTCCCCACCTGACGATCGCTCAGTACCAGACCGTACTGGCTCTCCAGTCGTTGTCGAATCTCGGGCCGTGTCAGCCGAGCCTCCATCCGCAGCTTTCCTATCTCTGCCACCACATCGGTGCCAACCCGGAACCTCGGAGGAGCCAACGACCACTCCTCAGCAGGATGAACGGGTTGACGCACCAAGGGACACCGTCCGTTCGGACAGTGATAAACTTGGGCCGTTACGTGCACCCAACGATCGAGACGGAAGATGTCACGTCCCGAACTCTTGTGGTCATATCGTAACGGGCTCGCGCAGGCGAAGCACCGCGGTTCGAGGAACGGCAGAAAGACCGGCGTTGGTGAGAGAATCCCTTTCAGACTTGGCATTCCTCACTCTACTGCACACGCACGACTCAACAAAACCCTTTAGCTGCGACGCTTCTCAGCCATGCGTCCATTGCCGTCCTTGGTAGTAACGCGTGTCGGAAGAGAGCCGGCTTCGGGAATCGTATTGAATTCCCAATCGGATCTGTGCGTAGAATAGTTCTTGACGAATGAGGTTGCTGCCAGAATCAGTAGAAATCCAGATGTCGGCGACGCCTCAGGCACGGAACGGAACAGTTGAGCATAGTGTGGAATGTCGTCAAATCCCTGGTATACCTCACCATCGACCACCCGCCAGGTTGTCCAATACTCAGAGTACACATTCTGCGGCGGTACGTCAAAGCCATCACAGTCTACGGGAACCGACCCGCGAATCACGTGTTGAATGATGAAGCCGGAATCAGTCGTGGCAATCGAGTATCGAGCTGCGAAATCCGCTCCCCCACAAGGATGGGTCTCACGGCCGGGTGCCACGATATGAACGTTGAGGGGCGACCCTGCCCAGAGCGAACCGCAAGATGCTAATGAGGCGATGAGTATGACAATGTGGTGCAGCATTCGGTAGTCCGCCCGTTCAGTTGGTTTCGCGTCTACGGCCGTATGTTGATGCGAAGTAGTCAAACTCTCTTAGGGCGGAGTAGGGCCGGCCATAGTATCCGGCGAAGGGAGCGATGTCCAGAATAAGGCCGCGATCAGAAATCGTAAGCGGCCACGTG
>JAJFLN010000708.1 GCA_021772705.1 Candidatus Cloacimonadota bacterium
GCGGGCGGCCATATCGTCTGAGCCTGTCGAAGCATGTCCTGAGCTACGCCGAAGGGGATGAATGGAGCGGGCGGCCATATCGTCTGACCCTTCGGCAAGCTCAGGAGAGGGGCCTGAAGGCGAGGACGGCCTCTCGACAGATGGCTCGGGGCGCACGGCTCTTGAACCGGGCCACGGGATCCGGGGACACACGACTGGACCCGAATTCGCCGTCGGCTGCCATGCCGCACGGATACCTCTGGAATTCGGGTCCAGTCGTGTGTCCCCGGATCCCCCGTTGCGTCGTCCCTCACACTCAAACACCTCTTCTACGTTAGTTTCCGCCCCCCAGCAGACATGCACCCTCGCCGCAATCGGCAAGTTGACAAATCGTGGCAGATCCAGCAAGATTTCTCGTCGGCTGTCCATGCCGTCGGCGTACGCGGGGGGACTGGAGAGACGCACAGGATGGGTTCCTGTCTGGCAATCTCTGGAGAGAAAGAGCTCCGGAGAGCCTTGCTCGACATTCGGAGAAAGATCTATCGAGGCCTGCCCGGCTGGCACGAACCGCCTGTCTTCATGGAACTGGACCGGTTCGACACGGCCAAGGAGCCATTCTGGAAGGACCACATCGGTCAGACCTTCATCCACGAGGACGACGGCGAGATCGATGCCCGGGTGACGGTCTTCGTTCCCAACACCCGGACGACGGTCGGCCGGTTCGCCTGCTTCGATTGCATCCACGATGAGGAAGTGGCCGAATCGATCTTGAGCGAGGCCACTCAGTGGCTCGTGGCCCGAGGCGTGTCCCATGTGGAGGGACCCTACTTCTTCAACATTCATGAAGAGGTGGGACTCCTGACCCGGGGGTTCGAATCCCCGTCAGCGATCATGATGCCCTACAACCCGGGCTACTATCACGAGCTGCTGGAGCACGCCGGGTTCGACACCGTACGCCGGTTCCTGACCTATCGCTACGATCTGGAGAGCTGCTACGAGACGGTCCACTCTCAGGCCCGGGCTATCGGCAATTACACCATCAGGTCCTTCGACATGAAACAGGTCGGTCCCGAGATTGCCATGCTCCTGGACGTCTATAACTCGGCGTTCCAGGACAACTGGGGATTCGAGCCGATCACGGCCAGCCAGGGCGAGCAGCTGATCCAGAACATCCTGGAGGTGGGAGATCCCAGGCTGGTCCGGGTCGCTGAACGAGATGGGCAGGCCGTGGGCTTCATCCTTTGCGTGCCCGATGTGAATGGCCATCTCTACTCCATTCGAAACTATCCGGAGTTGATGAAGAAACTCTCCCTCGGCTGGAACGTCATGCGCCACAACATCCGGGATTGCCGGGTCATCACCCTGGCGGTTCGGCGGGAGTTCCAGGGCAAGGCGCTGTCGCGACTGCTGGTGGACAGTCTGGCCTCTGTGGCCAGGGAGGCGGGATACCGCAACGCCGAGCTGTCCTACGTGGACACCGAGAACCGTCAGATGAAGAGACTGATGGTCGGCTACCGGTTCCACACGCAGAAGGAGTACCGGATCTTCGCCAAGGAGCTGGGCTGAGCCCACGGCCAGGGTGGACGCCTACACGAGATACTCGAACCGGGAGCTTGGCCTGCTGATGGCCCAGCTCGGTATTGACGAGCGATTCCAGCGGGCCGAGGGGCTGAGTTACTTCACCGCTGACGGCCGGGAGTTCCTGGACATGACGGCCAGCTATGGAGCGCTGCCTTTCGGTCACAATCCGGACTTCCTCGTCAGGGCGGCCCGGGAGTTCCTGGCCGAGCGCCGGCCCAGCCTCTTCAAGGGCAATCCGAACTTCCTGGAATCGGAGGCGGCGGAGGCGCTCCTGGACGCCTTCGGAGCCGAGCACGTCATCTTCACCAGCGGTGGAGCCGAGTCGGTCAATCTGGCCATCAAGGCCGCCCGGCTGGTGACGGGCCGCAGGCAGGTCATCGCCTTCCAGAACTCCTACCATGGCACTACGGGAGAGGCCCTTCGTCTCACGGGCAACCTGGCCTATCAGGAAGCCTTCGCTCAGTCTCTCGATGACGACGTCCTGTTCTGCGCCTACAATCAGGTGGAGGACCTGGAGGCGGCTCTGGAAGAGGACGGCGACCGGGTGGCTGCCGTGATTGTCGAACCTGTTCAGGGCGAGGGCGGGGTGATCCCCGGCACGCAGGAGTTTCTCCGCCGGGTCCGGGAGCTCTGTTCCTCCGTGGGCGCCCTGCTGATCCTGGATGAAATCCAGACCGGTCTCGGCCGCTGTGGAGATCTGTCTCGAAGCCGTACTCTGGGGGTGAAGCCCGATCTGCTGTTGCTGTCGAAGGGACTGGCCGGCGGTCTGGCCCCCATAGGCTGCTGCCTCTTCGACGGAGTCTGGGATCGCCGCCTTGATGCCCTCCACAGCTCGACATTCGGTGGTAACGGGTTCGCCGCCTCCCTGGTTCCGCGGGTCCTGAGGCGGATGACTCCCGAGCTGTTCCGAAGCGTGGATGACATGGGGAGACGCTTACTGGAGGGTCTTCAGGAGCTGGTGGGCAGATATCCGGAGCTCCTCGAAGAGGCCCGAGGCGTGGGGCTGCTGACGGGACTGGAGTTCCGGGAGGAGGTCCGGGGGGGCACGCCATTCCTGGACCACCTGGTGGAGACCTTCGGGCTGTTGCCCGCGGCCGTGGCCCACGTCCGCCACAACCACCGGGTCTGTCTGGCAACGACTCTGAACACCCGATCGACCCTGCGTGTGACACCGGCCCTGACGGTGACGGAGACCGAAGTGGATCGGGTCATCGAGGCCCTGGACGACTTCCTGCGATCCTTCAGCGATTGTCAGACTACCCGCATCGTGAGGCATCTGATCGACAAACGCCTCGACGTGGATCATGAGGTATTGAAGCCTGTTCACCTGGCCCGGTACGCCGCCGAACCGCCCCCGTCGAAGGAGGACCGGGTCATGTTCCTGGTCCATCCGAACTCGCCGGCCTATCTGGAGCGGTTCGATCCCAGCTTCAGGCAGCTGACGGAGGCCGAACAGGGCTGGCTCGCCCGGAATCTGACGGCCGTCATCGAGCCTGTGCCCTGGCACGAGTTCTCCGTGGGACCGCTGGCGGTCTGTGTTCTGGCCAGTCCGTTCCTTCCTGCCCAGATCACCACCCTGGGCCGGAGTGTCTGGCGGCAGGAGGTGGAGCTGGCGGCCCGGAAGGCCAGGAGCCTCGGAGCCAGGCTGGTGGGCCTCGGGGGGCTGCTGTCGGTGGTGACCCGGGATGGTCAGGACATCCCGGACCTGGGGATAGGTGTCACGACGGGAAACTCCCTGACCGCCTTTGCGGCCTACGAGGCCATGCTGGAGTTGATTCCTCGGCATCACCGGGGCAGCAGGCCGCCGGTGGCGATGCTCGGGGGCTATGGGAACATCGGTCTGGCCCTGTCGGAGCTGCTTCTGCGGGAGGGCTATGACGTGGTTCTCTTCGGGAACCCCGAGAACCCTTTGAGGGGTCAGATGCTGGCCTGGGCGAGGAAGGAGCTGGAGAGCCGAAAGGGTATCCGGGGCCGTGTGTCCATCGGAGATTCACTCAAGGCCTTGGGACCGGAGCCCTTCGTGGTCGTGACGGCCACGAGCAATCCCAGCTTTCATCTCGAGACAAGCCAGCTGCCCGCCGGGTCGACGGTGCTCGATCTGGCCATGCCGCCGAATCTGACGCCGGAGGTGGCTCAGGGCGCCTCCCACCTGAATGGATACCGCATCGGGAGGGTCAGATCTCCCGTTGAATTGCCCGATCTCTGGATGTTAGAATTGTCGGACACGATCTATGGGTGCCTGGCGGAGACGATCGTCCTGGGACTGGAGCGGAGCTGGGGGGGCTATTCACGAGGGCCTCTCAGGGCCGACGAGGTTCTGGGCATCGGCGAGAGAGCCCGGGCCCATGGATTCAGAAGTGCACACGATCGGGTTCTGTCCGAAGGCGGAACCGAGAAGTCAGGTCGCCGGAACAAGTCGCAATCCAGCCACCGGCGGAAGCAACGGCAACAGCCGGTAACCGGAAAGGGAATGGTCTGATCATGCAGGTGCGTCGACGTCGAGGATCGATTTTCAGTTTTCTGGCTTTGCTCATGATGGGAGCTCTGGTCCTGACGACGCCAGTCCTCGCCCAAGGTGGCCGTGCAGGAGACGGCGGCAATGGCGGAGGCGATGCGGCCCAGCCGGCCCCGTCACAGCGGGCGGGACACATCCCGAATGACTTCACCGACGCCAGCCTGGATGCTCCCCTGCTGGAGACGAAGCACGTCTATGACCTCTACGGAGCCATCGTCGGCTACCTGCTCCAGGTCTATCCTCAGGACGGCCCGGCCCACGACGCGCTGACGAAGTTCAACCAGTTCGTCCAGCACGAGAAGAGCGCCTATGAAGCCGATCCGGCCAGCGCTCGACCCTACCGGATGCCCATGTCCATCGACTCCCTGATGAAGTACCTGAATCAAGGCGCCACGGGGGACTCTTCCCCCGCCACTCTGGGTATCGAGGACAACATCAAGGCCCAGCTCTACGTCTCCTCGATTCTTCCCCTGATTCACCTCCGGGGCATCACCTTCCGGGTCCGGCCCATGGTCGAGCGATCCTTCGTGATGCACTCCATGGGTATCAACTTCCTGCGAGGCCTGAAACAACAGCTTGATGTGATGTCCGGCGCCAACGGCCGGGCGGTCTTCAACTTCATGACCTTCCCCATGAGCTACAGCGAGCGGACCAAGCTCCAGTTCGACACGGTCAGCGACTTCCAGAGCTGGCTCATCAGCAGCTTCCTGCCGACCCTGAACCACTCGATCACCATCGTGGAGCGGGCCGTCGCCAGCTCCGGTGATGATTTCAAGGCCAGCCTCAACATGCAGGTCTTCATGAAGGCCGACCATCCCTTCCCAAGCGCCGCAATGGAGAGCGCACACCGCTGGTTCGGTTCCGAAGAGGTCAAGGTCTACCTGGGACAGCTCTACGCCGCTCGAGCGGGGCTGAGACTGTTCTGCGCCTATGACCTGGATGACTACGGCAAGGCAACCAACGAGCTGAGCAGCACTCTGATCAAGGACTTCTTCAAGGAGAAAGTCAGGTTCGGCAAAAAGCCCAGAGTCGGCACTCCTTCCCACCGCAGATTCAAGATCATGGAGAAGTACTCCAAGCTCTGGACCCTCAAGTCCTCCGAGCAGTGCCAGGCAGCTCTGGGTGATATCCAGAAGGCATCGGCAGTGTACGACCAGGCCATGCACGGTTTCTTCAAGGCCTCCTCCGGCGACGGAGACAACAGGCTCGCTGTCATCCGGTACTTCCACTCCAGCTACAGGGAGTACGAGACGAAGCTGGCCCCCCAGATTCGCGCCGTCGTATCCGGACCGGCCACTCTGACTGACTACATCGGCGGCGCCACGGTCGATGTGGATCTGCCGGGCTTCCTCTCCAACCCGCCCCAGGACCTGAAGGCGTTCTTCCCTGAGAAGTTCGATACCACGGCCAAGTACGTGGAACTCGAGTCCGCTTCCGACACGCTGGTCTACACCAACTACGACTATGGCCGGCCTCTGGGCTGGAAGGCCGGCGCAGCCGCCGATAGCTGGGGCAAGATCTTCCCGAACATCAAGAAGTCCGTCAACAGCGACGGATACTGGGATGCCCCCCTGGTGACCTTCCGGGATCTGTCCCGCACCTACGTTGGCATGCTGGTGGCTCCCCTCCTGTCGGGAGCCATCTTCTGAGCCGGACTGAACTGAACCGATCTTCCGGCACGTGAGCTGGCGCACCCGAATCGCCTGCCGGATTCTGCGAAGCGAGCGGCCCCTCTGGGGGCTGCTCGTTCTTCTCTGTGTGGCCAGTCTTCTCTCTCTGCCGAACCTGGATCTGGCCTTTGGTTTCAAGGGAATCATGCGGCCCGGCCATCCGGAGCGGGTGCGCCTCGAAGCGTTCCAGCGAGAGTTCGGTCTCGGCGACTCCCTCTATGTCTACTTCCACGATCCCCGGCCCCCGGGCAGCCCTGGACCGTCCCGGGTCTTCTCCGCCGAGGGACTCAGGGCCATTCGAGACCTGTCGGGACGCTTGGAGCGGACTGACGGCGTGAACCGGGTGCTGTCCGCCGTGGACCTCCTGGCTCCGGAGATCCGGGACGATCACCTGAGGTTGATTCCTCTGCTGGACTCCCGGACTCTGAACGACCCGGCTCGCACCGCTCAGGTCCTGTCCCGCCCTCCCTTCGTGGACCGATGGATCGGCTCGCTCTACGACCGGGACCAGACCGTCCTGACCCTCCTGATCCGGCCGGACCGGGAGTACGAAGATCCGCGACGCACTCTGGGCCTGCTGAAGGCGATTCAAGTGGAGCTCGATGGCTTCAAGAGCTCCACCGGGGTCGACTACCATCTCAACGGGCTCTTCTATCTCAACGGTGAGATGGTCCGCAGCACCTTCCACGATCAGGGAAAGCTCACCGCCATTGGCATCGGCTTGCTGCTGGCCTGCTTCTGGTTTCTCCTGGGGAGGCTGGCTCTGGCCCTGGCCTGTCTATTCGTGGTGGGCGTGGCCATCCTGATCGCCTTCGGAGTCATGGTCCTTCTGGGAGTGCCCATGAATGGACTCTCGGGCAACCTGCCTGTCCTGACTCTGGTCAATGGCCTGGAAGACGTGGTGCACCTCCTGGCCATCCACCTGGCCGTGAGCCGCAGGGCAGGCCGCAGGCGGGCGGCGGCGACCAGTCTGGCGGCCTGCCTGGTCCCCAATTTCCTGACCAGCCTGACCACCTTCGGCGCCCTGATCGTCACGGGGGCCACGGACCTGGTTCTGATCCAGGCCTTCGGCTTCGCCATCTGTATCGGTGTCGTGGTGGAGTACGTGGTGGCTATCCTCTTCCTGCCTCTGTTGCTGGCCAGGCTCAAGCCGGCTGACCGGCGAGCTCCCTTCTTTCGGATTCAGAGCTGGATCGAGAGAGTCTGGATCCAGAAGTGGAGCTGGCTCTGCTCCAGCCGGCTTCATCTGACTGCCTGGCTGGCACTGGCGGTGGGGCTGGTGGGCTACTCGGCCGGTCAGCGGGTGAACTCAAACTGGTATCGCTACTTCGTCGAGAGCCATCCCGTGAGTCAGACCCTGCGCTTCCTGGAGGAACGGGGGTTCCCGGTCACCACAGTCGACGTGACGGTCCCGGCGGGAATGCCCCTCAGGGAGCTCTTGAAAGCCGACGATCTGGAGCGGGAGGTCGAGGGGCTCGCCTCGGCCATCGAGAAGTTTCCCGACGTCACTCGAGTCGATGCCTGGACGGAGCTGAAACGCTTCATCGATGCCCGGCTGGCGGAGGTTCAGTTTCCTCCCGGCCTGAGCGAACCCTGGCGTCAGGCCCGGCGCGAAGCCTTCTATCGGCAGTACGCCCAGCTCCGGGTCTTCGATGAGCACTATGCCCCGTCGAGTCAGAAGCTTCGCCTCGCAGTGGCGACCCGGACCGGGGACGCCCTGGGCCTCCTGGACTTGGGAGAGCGGATTCGCCAGCAGGCCCGGCAGTTCCCGGCTGAAAAGCTCGAGACCGATCAGCTGGAGGTCTCGGGCAGCATGGCCTACTGGGGCGCGATCATGGGCTACGTCTCAAACACCTTCTACATGAATCTGGCCTACTCCCTGGCCTTCGTCTACGTCGTCTTCCTCTGCCTCACGGGGAGCTTCACCGTCGGCACCTTGGCCATGATCCCAAACGTCCTTCCCCTGTTCGCCATGTACTCCGCGGCCCGCGGCATGGGGTATGAGTTGAGCGAAAGTTTCTGCGTCATCAACTCCCTGGCCATCGGAAACTCGGTGAACGATACGATCCACTACCTGGTCCACGTCCAGAGACACCTGCGGGCGGGCTCGACGGTGCTGGAGGCCCAGGTTGCTGCCTTCCGGGAGGTGGGGCAAGCCCTCATCGTCTCCAGCGTCTTCGTCGCCGCAGGCTTCCTGAGCTGTCTGTTCGCCCAGGGAGTGCCGGTGATCCTCAGCGGTGTCTACATGTGCGTCGCCTGCCTGTCGGCGGTGCTCTTTGACGTGTTCCTCTTTCCGTCACTGCTGTCCCGGGTTCGGCCATGGAAGTGATCCTGCGGGAGCTGAACACCCTGCCCGGCGACTACGGGCCAGACCAATGGGACGCAATGGTGCCGCCGGAGCGTGTGAGTCTGAAACCGTTCTTCCTCGAGGCTTTCATGGGCGGCGGGCTACAGGGAATCGAGAGCCGTTTCCTGGAGGCAAGATCCGGTCAAGGGAAGCTGCTCGCCCTCTCGGCCTTCAGCCGGATACGGCTGGCCCTGGACTGTATCGCGCCGGAGCCGGTGCAACGAGTGGCCGCCGCCATTCGCCGGCTCTGGCCTTCATTTCTGGAGCTGGAACTGCTGATGGCCGGCATCCCGGCGAGCATGGCTGACCAGGAGACCCTGCTGGCTCCGGACCTCACCGCCGAGGAGGAGAGCGCCGCCCGGTCGGCCCTGGTGGACGAGTCCCTTCGCCTGCTGGATCAGGAGCATCGCGCCGCCTGCATCTGGAAGGAGTTCGATCCCCTTCAACTCCAGCGTTGGTCCACTCCCCTGGAATCGCGGGACTTCCTCTTCTTTCCGTCCTTGCCCGTCTCGCGGCAGCAGGTCACCTGGTCCGATGCAGCCGGGTATGCCGCCTCCCTCCGTTCGGGCTACCGGAGACAGCTGTTCCGCAGCCTGGACCTGGCCGCGAAGAAGGGTCTGGAGCTGGAGATGGACCTGGAGGCGATGCCCTACATGGGGGAGTTTCACCCCCTGTATCTGCAGGTCCTTCACCGATCCGAGACCCGGGTCGAGACCCTGACGGAGGAGTTCTTCCGCGCCCTCTCCCGGGACTCTCGGGTCCGGTACATTCGGGCCACCTATCAGGGAAAGGCCGTCGGTGGTGCCCTCTGCTATCTGGTGCCCGGCAAGGTCTTGACCTTCCTCTACGTGGGAATGGACTACCGGGTTCTGCGCGACCTGGACCTGTACTTCAACTTGCTTCACGCCACCGTCGACAGCGCCGGCCGGCACGGGGTGAAGGAGATCCGCTGGGGCCAGACCTCCGCCGATGCCAAGGGCAGGATGGGGGCGACCCTCACACCCCTGGCGTTCGGGATTCGATTCCGCTCCCGGCTGCTTCATGGCCTGGTTCGCAGGACAGGACAGTGGCTGTTCCCGGCCCGGAAGAGCATTCCCAGGCGGGTGTTTCGCTAGAGAGTCGCCGGAGTCATTCCGGTGACGAAGTTGCTGTAGCACGCGATCTGTCCGGGGCTCGGGGGAGGGGGATCAGCTCGAGGCCAGGCGGTGCAGGTCTTCCGGGGAGAGCACACCCTTGGAGGCCAGCGCCGAGAGAGAGCGGCGCATGGAAACGCATCCCTGGGTCGTCTCCAGGGCGTCGGTGATCCGGAAGGTCTGGTTCTGGCGGATCAGATTCCGGAGTGCCTCGTTGGGGGTGAGGACCTCGAAGACGGCGATTCGGCGTTTGCCGTCCTGGGTGGTCACCAGCTGCTGGGAGACGATCCCAGCCAGGGCGAGAGATAGCTGCAGTCGCGCCTGGGGTTGTTGCTGCGCCGGAAAGAGGCCCACGAGCTGTTCCAGGGTGGTGGCGCTGTCGGGTGTCTGGAGCGTGGAGAGGACCAGGTGGCCAGTCTCGGCGGCGGCCATGGCGATGGATGCCGTGTTCAGGTCCCGCAGCTCACCGACGTAGATGATGTCCGGGTCCTGACGCAGGACGTGACGCAGGCCATCGTCGAAGGAGGGCGTGTCACGCCCCACGTGACGTTGATTGATCAGGCAATGCTTGCTCTCGAGCAGGAACTCCGGTGGATCCTCCAGGGTCACGATGTGGGCTTCACGAACCTGGTTGTAGGCCTCGATCAGGGATGCCACGGTGGTGGTCTTGCCGCTCGAGGCCGGTCCCGTGACCAGAATCAGCCCCCGGTGTGCATTGAGCAGGGCCGCCGCATCTTCCGGAACACCCAGGTCCTGAAGGGTCGGGATCACCGGTGGTATGTGGCGGAAGACCATGGAGAGCGTCCCCCGTTGATAGCAGGCACTGACGCGGTACCTGGGGCCACCGGCCTCGGGGCGGTAGACGCCATCGACTTGACGGTCCCGGTGGAGGATCTCGAGCTGGTCCTCGGCGAAGATGGTCTTCGACAAGGCGTCCAGATCTTCCGGCGTGACCACGGGAAACTTGGTCGGCTCCAGGTGGCCCAGCAGTCTCAGATAGATGGGTGTCCTGGCCTTGATGTGGAGATCCGAGGCGCCCCGGGAGACCAGATCCGACAGCAGCTGAGGTAGGTTGATAGCCATGAGAATTCAGAGAAGTCCGAGCAGGGCCGGTTCGTTGGCCACGGCCATGGCATCTTC
>JAJFLN010000709.1 GCA_021772705.1 Candidatus Cloacimonadota bacterium
GCGCGGCGATGCCAACGCAGACCTCCTCGAGCATCAACACTGATATCTTTCCTCTGGGGGGTGATTTTGAAGACTTCTTGCTCATGTTGTCTTTCATCATGACACATTCAGCCCAATTAGGCCCTGATTCTTGTTGAGCAAGGTGGAAATAAGCCAAGAAAAGTCAGAATCGCCGGGCGCCAGTTCTCTCGAGTGCTCACGTCAGGCGATATCGAGATCGAATGAGCCACGATGGCCGAATTGCTCCAGCCGCGGTCAGAGGAGAAGCTCGCTCCGTAGTGCCTTTCTTTTCGTAGATCCTGGCGGCTCTCGCCGGAGGTGATTCAGTAATGATGCCGCTTCTTGGCTTCCTGGAGCGCTTCTGCAGGCAATAGCTGATCTTGCGGTCCAGACTTGCCAAGTGTCCCGTTCTGGTACGGTCGAGCGACGAAATCGGCCTCCATGATATGGCCTCTGGAATCTTCATTTCTTACAGACGATCCGACGCCTCCGGGTATGCGATTGCCATTTACAACAAGCTCGCCCTGGAGTTTCCGGCTACTCCGATCTTCATGGATGTCAATTCCATCCAGCCGGGACAAGATTTCCTCACCCAGATTCAGAGCTCCATTCGCTCGTCGTCGGTGCTGCTGGTCCTGATAGGACCGGGCTGGCTGACGGCTGAAGATCCCACTGGCCGACGGATCGACCGTGACTTCGGACATCGTGAGTCTCGAGATCGCGGAGGCAATCGGCTGCGGCCTGCCCCTGATCCCTGTACTCCTGAACGACGCGCGGATGCCCCATGAGACCTCGCTTCCGCTGTCGATCGCACCCATGGGCAGACGGCAGGCGGTCAGCATCACGAACCGGGACTTCAACACGAGCATGCAGTCCCTTTTCGGGGCGCTGACCGACTTGCTCGGGATCGAGCCCTCATCTCCGAAGCCGATCGAGAGGGCTCGGGGGAGAATGGAGTTGCTTGCCAAGGGCACCGCGGTCCCTGAGCCTTACGGGTCGCTCCGGGCTTCCAGTTTCTTTCGGTAGACTAGCTGCACCATGCCCGAGGCGCTGGTGAAGTGCCCTGCCAGGTCCCAGCTGCAGTCTGGCCCAGCCGTTGCCATCCAGGGAATACCGGAGCCGATTGTGACGGGCATGATGGTGAGCACCAGTTCATCGATCAGGCCTTCGTCGAGCAGACAGGCTGCCAGTTCACCGCCTCCGAGCAACCAGATCCGGCCTTCCTTCTCCTGCTTCAGCCGCCGGACGTGAGCCGGGATGTCCTGATGGACCACAGTGACGGTCGGCTCGTCGGTGGTGAAGTCGGGATTGCGAGTATAGAGGTAGGCAGGCCGTCCTCCGAAGTCCCAGGGTCCGAGAGTCAGCGAGACCTCGAAGGTCTTCCTTCCCGTGATGAGCGCCGTGACGGTCTCGACAAAGGGCTCGCAGTCGTAGGGCGAGTTGAGACTCCCGGAGAACTGATCCAGCCAGTCCACGCTGCCGTCGAGACGAGCGATGTACCCATCCAGACTCAGGGCGAAGTAGTAGCTCAGATCTGCCATGTCAGCTCCATTGATTGATTCGGTTAACCTGTCCCCTGACCATTTCCCCCGGGTCCCGACCCACCGGCACCCCCGCACGGTAGTATCTCACCAGTACCCCGGATTATCCAGTCACCCTGTCCGCGTCCTGCCAGCTGCGGTTACCAGGCCACCGGCGTCCAGCCCGTCCCTCGTGGCAGTTGGTCTCTGGGGCCTGGTCTCTGGCAGAGGCCGTGAGCTTCGGGAGCTGAATGCCTCTGTCAGCCGGCACTTGACACTGGGCAATCCACGAAACAGCCTTTCACCCAGAACCCAAGACCCAGCGCCCCCCCCATGAACCCCACCGATCTCATCCTCTCCTACCACGAGCAGACCAAGCACCACATGCACCGGTTCGCCGCCGGGCCGGGCTTCATGGACTGGGCCTCACAACCGGCACCGTTCAGAACGTACGAAGGGGCCACCCGGTTCCCTCTGCCACTGGCGGCGGACTCCGTGTCCGTCGGCTTTCCGGATCTTCACGTTCCCGGCGCCGTCCCCCCTCGACCCATGGACCTGTCTTCCATCGGGCTCGTCTTTGAGCTGGCCATGGGACTCTCTGCCTGGAAGGAGTACCAGGGCACTCGGTGGGCATTGCGGTGCAATCCATCGAGCGGGAACCTCCATCCCACGGAGGGCTACGTGATCACAGCCGGCCTCGAGGGGTTGCCTGCCGGTGTCTACCACTACGTCAGCAGGGACCACTGTCTGGAGCGCCGAGCTGTCGTTCACGGAGACGAGCAGGCGAGGTTGGCCGAGCTATTGCCTGCCGGTACGGCCCTGGTTGGCCTGTCGTCGATCCACTGGCGGGAAGCCTGGAAGTACGGCGAACGGGCATTCCGGTATTGCCAGCACGACGTGGGACACGCCATTGCGGCAGTGCGTTACGCCGCTGCCGTGGCTGGCTGGTCGGTCCGGCTGATCGACGACCTAGGTGACGACCGGCTGGCCTCGCTGATGGGCATCGGACCGGAACACTCCTCCGAGTCTCTTCATGAGCTGGATCGGGAACATCCCGACACGGCCATCCTGCTCGACACCTCTCCGGCGGATATCGACGACCGGGTGGCGGACCTGCGAGGCCGTGCGGACGAACTGGTCAAAGTCATGGGCCAGAAGGCCAGCTGGCATGGTCTTCCCAACAGCCTGAGCGAGGGACACGCCCACTGGGACCTCATCGAGGATGCTGCAGTGGCCTCGGCGCGACCCTCTTCTGCCGAGTCACCTGTTGCTCTGGCTTCCTCGGAGTCCTCGAGACCGTTTCCCCGGGGCTCGGCACCGGCGGCGGCGACGCTGATCCGTCAACGACGAAGCTGCCTCGGCCTGGACGGCGAGACGGCAATGGCAGTCGACAGATTCTATCACATGCTCGACAGGCTTTTGCCGAGGAGTGGAGTCCCGCCCTGGGATGCCGTGCCATGGGCTCCCCATCTTCACTGTGTCATCTTCGTCCACCGGGTCACGGGGCTGGAGCCGGGACTCTACTTCCTGGAACGATCCGAGGCAGTGCATGGCAGGCTGCTGGAGGCTTGTGGCTCGCAGCTTGCTTGGGAGGAGGCCGTAGGTTGTCCTGAACATCTGCGGCTGTTCCTGCTCTCTCGATCGGATCTCCGGACGACGGCCCAGGCCGTGAGTTGCCATCAGGAGATCGCCGCTGACGGTGCATTCAGCCTGGGGATGATTGCCGACTTCGAGACAACCATCCGCCAGCACGGTGCCTGGTGGTGGCGCCGCCTGTTCTGGGAGTCCGGTGTCCTGGGCCAGGTCCTCTATCTGGAAGCGGAGGCAGCCGGCCTCCGTTCGACCGGAATCGGCTGCTTCTTCGATGACGCGGTCCACAATCTGCTCGGGCTGAAGACCGACACATTCCAGAGCCTCTATCACTTCACCGTCGGCGCTCCGATCGAGGATACCCGGCTCCGCACCCTCCCGCCCTATGGCCACTTGCCGTCCAAGGTGGCTGAACCGAAGCAGAAGTGACCCAGACCAACCACCGGCAACCACGGAGTCCCGCCCGCCACTACTTCACCCGTCCTCCACCCAGTCCCCCTCCTCCGTTGCGGCCGGCCCCAAACCATGGCATTCTTGATCCGGGGCAATTCTGGCAGAGTGAGGACTCCATGTCGCGCGAACCGAGAAACGAGGTCGAGCTGTCCCCTCTGCGCATGCTGGGGGAGCAGCCACGCTGTCCTGTTTGCAACGACCCACCAACGGGCAACCTCTGGATCTGTCCGACCTGTCACTCGATGCTGCACACCGAGTGCCAGCAGTACACCGGCGGCTGTGCCACCTTCGGTTGCCGCGACGCTGCTCCGCCGCCACCGGAGACCATGGATGAGATCGCCCTGGCCAAGGGAAAGGGGCTTGCTCTGCTCTCGGGCACAGCGGGACCATTCGGCACCCTGGCCGCTCTGGAGAGCCGGGGGCTTTCGATGGTGGCACTCCTGGCAGTCACCAGCGCGTTGATGCTCGTGACCTGGCTCGTTCTACCGGAGATCTCTGTTCGCTTCGAGCCGATGAACCGGAACGACGCTGCCGCCATCGAAGGGCGAGTACTGCGGGATTTGGGGCGGGAGCTGGCGCCACTCCTGGAGGGTATGCGGCTGGACGCTCGCCAGGGAGGCTCCGGCGTGGCAGTCTCGGCCACCTTCATCGGCACCGACGGCAAGACGGTCAGCTTTCACACCTTCAGCGATGACGAGGGCCGTGGTGGCTGCACGCCGAAGCGGCGCTAAAGAGCTGTTTTCCGATACTGGCGTGGTTGACGAGTTCACGTGTCCCTACCAGGTCGCGACAGGCACTTCGAGATGCATTGCAGGCTTCCGTCAGGAGCCCTTGACAGGCTTGGGCCGAACGGGAAGAGACGTGCTCAGACTGATCGCTAGCGCGGCTCCTGAACCTGGGGCGGTCCGAGACTTCCCGGATCGGGCGAATGTCGTTTCAGTACTCGCCGGTGGCGTCCCGGAAAGAGATGTAGTTCACCGACGACAGTGGCACGATGTATTCCCTCTTGGAGAGGGTGCCGCTGTCGACCAGGCGGACTCGCATCAGAGGAGCGCCCAGGTCCGCGGAGAGGTCCAGAAGTGCGAAGATGCCATCGATGGGCTCGCTGGTTCCGCTGCTGAAAGAGATCCGGACGTTCTCGTTGCGGGCCATGGCGGACATGAGCCGTGCTTCGGTCGTTTGGCTCGTTGCTTCTCCCTGGGAGAGCATCAACGTGCGGTGTTCCAGCTCCCGGTATCGCTGGACCATGGACTCCATCATGCGGCCCATGATCTTGCAGATGCCGGGCCTGTTGTCGGCCAAGAGCTTGACGAACTCGTTGACGCTGGCCGAGAAAGTCAGCACATCGGAGGCTGCCCGGGCCTGGGCGGTGTGGCGGCCACCGCCGAACATGGACATCTCCCCCAGGGTGTCTCCGTCCTTCTGGGTCGCCACGGTGTGCAGGCTGCCCTCGATGACGCGGCTGATCTCCACCTGGCCTTTCTCGATCAGGTAGAGCTGATCCGCCGGCTCGTCCTGCTTGAACAGCAGGGTCCCCTTGGGAAACTGGCGCTGCTTGAAGATGGAGCCAATCTTGAGGAACTCCTCCTGGCTCAGGTCCTGGAACACGTTGAAGCTCTTGAGGAAGTTCGATGCGTCGGTCACGAGGCGCCTCCTGCGGACTCCATCACGATATCCCGGGCTGCTGCGATGGCGGCAGGTACCTTGTCGGCTTCTTTGGCTCCTGCTGTGGCCATGTCCGGCCGGCCTCCGCCCCCGCCTCCCGCGATGCCGGCCACCTTCTTGATGATGCTCCGGGCGTCTAGACCCCTGTCCACCAGGGGTTTGCTAATCTTGCAGACAAAGTTCGATTTCTTCTCTCCCACGCTGGCCAGGATCACCACGGCGGGACCGATCTTGGTCACCAGTTCGTCAGCCATCTGTCGCAGGTTGTTCATATCCACGCCATCCAGGGCCCTGGCGAGGAACCGGGCATCGAGGCCCTCGAGCTCCGAGGCATCGCTGGCTAGATCGTCCACTCCGGATCGAGCCAGCTTCTTCTTCATGTCTTCCAGATTCCGGGCCAGCTTCCGGTTCTCTTCCAGCAATTGACCGACCCGCTCTCCGACTTGTCCGGGGGCGGCTTTCAGGAGGGAGGCCGTCTGGACCAGTACGTCCTCATGGTCCTCGAGGAGCTTCAATGCTCCCTGGGCCGTGAGGCACTCGAGGCGCCGGACGTTGGCTGCCACGGAGGAGTCCGAGATGACCTTGAAGTAGACGACCTCGTGAGTGTTGTCCAGATGAGTGCCGCCGCAGAGTTCGGTGGAGAAGCCCGGAACCGATACGACCCGGACCCGATCGCCGTACTTCTCGCCGAAGAGGGCCATGGCGCCGGTCTGCTTGGCCTCCTCGAAGCCCATCTCCTGCTTCGACACGGGGATGGCCTCCCGGACCTTCTCGTTCACTCGATGCTCGATGCGCTGGAGCTCTTCTTCCGTCAGGGCCCTGGCGTGGGTGAAGTCGAAGCGCAGCCGGTCGGGTCCCACCAGAGAGCCGGCCTGCTGAACCTGCTCTCCCAGCACCTCCCGGAGTGCGGCGTGGAGGAGGTGAGTTGCGGTGTGGTTCTTGGCCGTTGCAGCCCGAGCCCGACCATCGACCCGGGCCGTCACGATGCCGCCCTTCGGCGGGTTGGTCGAGGAGGAGGCGCCGATGTGGACGTAGACCTCTCCCACTTTGTGGGTCTTGCTGACGTTGAAGCTGAACCCTTCGGCCTCCAGGGTGCCCCGATCGCCGACCTGACCGCCGGCCTCGGCATAGAAGGGACTGGTGTCCAGGATGGCGACGGCCCGATCGCCATCGAGCTGGACGAATTCGAGCAGCGTCGCCTGACCCTCCAGACTGTCGTATCCCGTGAATTCCGTGGCTGGAAGACCCTCGACGACCTTCTCCAGGGCCAGGTCGGAGGCGAAGGACTGACTGCTCCGGGCCCGCTCCTTCTGTCGAGACATGGCGGCCTCGAATCCCTCGAGGTCCACATCGAGTGACTCTTCCTCGGCCATGAGCTGGGTCAGATCCAGGGGGAAGCCGTAGGTGTCGTAGAGCTTGAAGGCGTCCTCACCTCGGATCGTTTTCTCACCCCGTTTCCGGGTTCGCGAGACCGTGTCGGTGAACTTGTCGATGCCTGCGTCGAGGGTCCGGAGGAATCGCTCCTCCTCGCTCTCGATGATGCCCTGAACGTACTGGGCTTTCGCCTCCACTTCCGGGAAAGCCTTGCCCATCAGGCCGGCAACGGTGGGGACCAGTTGATGGAGAAAGGGGGAGCTCATGCCCAGGTTCCGTCCGTAACGGCAGGCCCGGCGCAGGATTCGGCGCAGCACGTAACCTCGTCCCTCGTTGGAGGGGATTGCTCCGTCGGCGATGGTGAACGTCAGGGCCCGGATGTGGTCGGCGATGACCCGGAAGGCCATGGAGTCCCGCTCCGCTGGATTGCTTGGGGACCGGGCGCTCTCGAGGCCGGGAGTGAACTGCCGGCCCGTGATCTCCCCGATGCGGCCCAGGATGGGGGTGAAGAGGTCCGTGTCATAGGACGACTGCTTGTCCTGAAGGAGGCTGCACATGCGCTCGTAGCCCAAGCCGGTGTCGACGTGCTTGGCTGGCAGTTCATGGAGCTTGCCCGCCGGGTCCCGGTTGTACTGGATGAAGACGTGGTTCCAGATCTCCGTGTATCTGCCGCAGACGCCGTTGACCTCGCAGGTGTGGTCGCCCGAGGCGTCGCACTTGCCGTAGTCCCAGTGAATCTCGGAGCAGGGGCCGCAGGGGCCCGTGTCGCCCATCTCCCAGAAGTTGTCCTTTTCGCCGAACTTCAGAATCCTCTCTCGCGGGACGCCGGCCACCTCGCGCCAGATGTCCCCGGCCTCGTTGTCATCGTTGTAGATCGAGACCCAGAGGCGGTCCTTCTCCAGTCCCCAGACTTTCGTCAGGAGCTCCCATCCCCAGGCGATGCTCTCCTTCTTGTAGTAGTCGCCGAAGGACCAGTTGCCGAGCATCTCGAAGAAGGTGTGATGCCGGCCGTCCTTGCCTACCTCTTCCAGGTCGTTGTGCTTGCCCGAGACCCGCATGCACTTCTGGGAATTGACGGCCCGTGAATACTCCCGGGAACCGGTGCCGAGGAAGACGTCCTTGAACTGGTTCATGCCTGCATTTGTGAAGAGCAGGGTTGGATCGTCCAGGGGCGCTACCGGGGAGCTGGGGACGAACCGGTGTTGCCGTTCCTCGAAGAACTCGATGAACTGGCGTCTGATGTTTGCTGACTTCATGAGCGGACCTCCGGGTCCTGGATCGGCTGAGATTATCGACTGGAAGAGGCATCGAGTATAGCAGAGTGGCAGGCTATACTGACCCGATGCCATCGGGGGCCAGAGGAGGGAGTTCAGCCATGGGCGACTCAGTACGGACCGACAGAAAGCGGACAGGAATCGGCGCGGCGTCGCAGGCGCCGGGTCAACCGGGAACGGAGTTCCTCAGGAAGTTCTTCGACCTGGGCCGCCTGCCCCTGTCCTATGACTGGAAGATCCATCCCAGCCAGCGCGTCTACTGTCTTCGCAACGTCCGGATGGAGGAGGTGGCGGCGATCGGTTTCGACATGGACTACACCCTGGCCATCTACGAGAAGCTCGCCATCGAGGAGTTGACCTTCAAGCTCGTGCTGCAGCGGCTCGTCGACGCCTTCGGCTGCCCTCGTGAGATCTGCGATCTGGATTACGATCCTGAGGCTGTGATCCGAGGGCTGGTCATCGACTGCAAGCTGGGAAATTTCCTCAAGATGGACCGGTTTCACAACGTGGTCAGTGCTGCTCACGGCAGCCGCGCCCTGAGCGATGGGGATCGGCGAGATCTCTATCACAAGAAGAAGATTCGCCTGGGACAGCAACGGTATCACTCCGTGGATACTCTCTTCGGACTGCCGGAAGGGTCCGTCTACCAGAACCTGGTGGACCTGGCGGACGGCAGCCCGGGTCTGATCGAACCGGACTACCAGAAGCTCTACGCCGACATGGGAGGCGCCCTGGATCAGGTCCACAGGGACGACACCTTGAAGAGTCGGATCATGAAGGATCTGGAGAAGTACGTCCATCGAGATACCCGGCTGGCAGCGACCCTGGAGAAGTACCTGAAGGGAGGGACCAAGCTGTTCGTCCTGACCAACTCGGAGTGGTACTACACCGACGCGGTCATGTCCTTTCTGCTCGATGGAGCGATCGACTACATGCCGCGATGGACGGACTACTTCGAATGGATCGGCGTCGAGGCCGGCAAGCCGGGGTTCTTCCTGGGGGATCGGCCCATGGAGTTCCTGAGCGAGGATGAGGCGGGGCCCCTGGCCCGCTCGGGCCGGCTCTTCAGGAGGGGGAGCGTGGCCGAGTTCGAGCGGCGTCTGGGTCTGGGAGCCGAGGAGATCCTGTTCGTGGGAGATCACATCTATGGCGACATCCTGAGGTCCAAGAAGCAGTCGGGATGGCGGACCGTGATGATCGTGGAGGAGCTGGAGCGGGAGATCGAGACCACTGTGTCGGCCCAGGCCATCCTGAACAAGTTGAATCGGCAGCAGCGAGCCGTGGACCGCCGGGACTATCAGAGAAACCTGGTCCAGATGAAGCTGAGCATGCTCGAGGAGCTGCTTCAGTCACAGAAGGGGGAGGCGGCCCTGGAAGAAGAACTCCAGCATCAGCGCCGGGAACTGGCCGACCTGGAGCGCGACATCGGTCGGCTGCACCAGGGCCTGGAGCGCCTCGAGTCAGAGCTGGAGAATCGCTACAACCCGAGCTGGGGACCCCTCTTCCGTTCCGGCAGCGAGATCAGCCGCTTTGGTCAGCAAGTCCAGTCCTACGCCTGCCTCTATACGAGTCGAGTGTCGAACTTCCTGGCCTATCCGGTGAACAAGTACTTTCAATCGCCCAGGGAATTGATGCCCCACGATGTTTAGGGCACCCGGTTGCCTGCTCCTGGATTGCTATCGGGTTCGGCTTTTGATATGACTCCAGCAGGGTGATCCTGGCGGTTCGCCTCCCAATGCCATGAATGTCCACGACCGGCTTCGCACCTTCCTGATCCTTGATGAGCTCGGTGCCGGCGGCATGGGGGGAGTGTTCATCGGCTACGACTTCAAGACCCATCAGCTCGTGGCGGTGAAGACCCTCTTTCAGGAGTTTTCCAAGGACGAGGCCTACATCAAGCGCTTCCAGCGGGAGGCCAACGTCTACCGCTCCCTCGAGCATCCTCACATCGTGGAGTACGTCGACAGCGGTCTGGAGAACACGACCTACTTCATCGCTCTCGAGTTCGTCGCCGGTAAGCCGCTGGATGTGGTTCTCAAGGAGACGCCCTTCACCCCCAAGAAGGCTCTCGATACGTTCGTTCCCCTGGTGGAGGCCATCGACCATGCCCACAGCCGGAGCGTGATTCATCGTGATCTGAAGCCCCAGAACGTCGTGATCAGCGACAACGGGGTGGTCAAGCTCCTGGACTTCGGAGTAGCCCAGGCCGACGATGACATCCTCAAGACAGTAACCGGGTCGATTCTGGGAACCTTCTTCTACTCGTCGCCGGAGCAGAATCAGGGCAAGAAGATCGACAACCGGTCCGATCTCTATTCTCTGGGACTGGTCTTCTACGAGATGCTCACGGGCAAGCGGGCCCTGGAGGGAAACGACTTGCTTCAGGTCACGATGGCCCAGATGAAGTCGAAGTTCAAGCCGCCGAGTGCCCTGAATGACAAGGTGCCGACGGCCTTCGATGAGGTCATCCTGAAGCTGATGCAGAAGAAGCCCGACGATCGGTATCAAACCGCCGGCGATCTGCTGGATGCCCTGAGGGGCTTGCAGACCAACCCCAGCGCCTACACGGGTGAGAGCATGGATTCCGAGGAGACCAAGATCCTCTGGACTCAGGCCAAGGACGCCTTCAAGATCAAGGACTACGACCGCTCTCTTCAGTTCACCCTGGAGGTCATGAAGAAGCGGGAGGATTCCCCCGACGTTCACTGTCTTCTCGGCAAGAACTACGCTGCCAAGGAAGTGACCCAGAAGGCGCTGGAGCACTTCAAGAAGTCGATCCAGCTCTCGGGTGGCGACAACCAGTACGTGCTCTACTACGGCATCTCACTCTACGAGATGAAGATGTTTGACGCTGCCAGGATGGAGTTCAAGAAGATCCTCCAGAAGGATCCCATGAATCCCTACGCCACCCGGTTCATCCACCTGATCCGGGCGGCCCTCGGCGAGGTCTCGGCGAACCGTCGTCCCACTCCGAAGAAGTAAGGGGCCGCGCAGGAATAATGCGCAGAAGTCGCGCCCAGATTTGGGTCAGGTTCGGCTGGTTCGAGCGAGCGGGACCGGAGGCGTAGTGGGCTACGTCGAGGATTCCGCGATTGAGGAGCGGTCGAAGATGGCCTAAAGATGGGATGCGAAACTGCGTAGTTATTCTTGCGCGGACCCTAAGGGGCGTGGCCGAGAGAGGGGCCCTCGACAGATGGGCTCAGACGATATGGCCGCCCGCTCCATTCATCCCCTTCGGCGTGGCTCAGGACATGCTTCGACAGGCTCAGGACGAACGGATCGGGAAAACTCGGCCATTCAGTCGTCCTGGATGCGGGCATCCATAGTGGGCCGAACGGTTCAGGGGAGTGGGAACTACTCAGGCGGACGTCTAGAAGTACGCCGTCACTCGGGCGTAGGGACCCTTGAATTCCACGTCGGCGTTTCCAAGGGTGCCTCCCGACTTGTCCTTCAGGTCGAGCTGAAGAGTCTTGTAGCCCACCTGAACCTCGTTCCTGTTGGACCACTCGTGGTCGCTCTTCCAGGCGTAGCTGAGGGCGATCTCAGCGTCGAGCATGGTGGCCTGAGCGTCGCCGATCTCCAGGTCGGTGTACTTCACATAGCCCTTGATCGCCTTGGATGTGTCGATCTCGAACATACCGAAGAGGCCCAGGAAGGGCAGGGGAACCGGGTCATCGAACTTGGAGGTCGCTGCCCCCTGGGTGACCACCACGTCATTGAAGAACGCCTTCACGCCCAGTGACCAGTCGAGGTGGAAGACGTGATTTTCCAGCAGATCCCAGCGACCGTAGGCCTCGATGATGTCGGAGTTGAACTTCAGGTTGGCGCCGCTCGTGTACGTCACGCCCTCGAAGTCGAATCCACCACTGATGGTGGTGTTGTGGCGCAAGGGGAAGTACCCGAAATACCAGTTCGGCCAGGCCAGTTCGAACCCGGCCTTCAGGTTGTTGTCCTCAGCGATGGTACCTGCGCCTCCGGCGGTGGTTCCCGAGAGGCTTCCGGTCATGTTGTTCTGCCAGATGGGCAGGGCCAGACTGAAGGCTGTGGGACCTCCCCGGGTGACTTCGTGGCGGTGGCGAGAGTGCTGCGGGCCTTGGTAGCCACTGTGGCCACCATGCCCTCCGGTGCCATCTCCGGCTCCCTGGCCACCCGGGCTGGGAATGTCCATCTCTTCACCGGTTCGCTTGTTCCAGGCCTTCTGATAGACAGGTTTGCCGTTCCGGTCATAGATCGTCTTGACCCGGGCGTCACCCTGCTCGCTCCAGACCCCCCGGGAACTGGCGGCGTTCTTCTGGCTTCCCACGAGGGCCTTGCCCAGATCCGTGTCGATCCGAGGCTGGCGGTTCGTTGGCTGGGCGAAACGCCGATTGGTCTCGGCCTTCATGTCTGCCACGGCAGATCCTCCTGAGGTGAAGGCACCTCGGCGGAAGCCGCTGTCGGCGTTGTTGCCATGCCAGAACCCCGAGGACTCCCCGCCGTTGCGGGTCAGTTCCATGGCGGGCATGGCCTGCTTGGCGCCGTTGTTCGCAGCCGGATCATTCCGAGACGAGGAATGAGCGTCCACGCTCTGTCCCCAGCTGTACTGTCTGGCCGGAGGGGCGCCGGTGTGACTCACGATCTGTTCCGGTTTCTTCCAGCCGGCCTGGGTAGTGTCCGCCTGATTCTTCCAACCGGCCTGAACGTTCCCGGTGGGGTTCTTCCAGCCTGCCTGGGCATTTCCAGCGGGGTTACTCCAGCCCTGGCTGTTCACTGGGCTGTTCCAGGATTGGACGCTGTTCGCCGAGCCGGAGTGATAGCTTCCGCCGCCTGCGCTCTGGGTGGAGTGGGGAGCCCGAGGGGGAGAGTAGGACTGACCACCAGGTTCACCGGCGTCCTCTGTCCTGTGCTGCCTGGAAGACCTGAAGCCCCGGTCCTCGACGGAATCTGCCAGCTCGTCGTATGTCGACGATCCGGTCTGAGCGTTCTGACTCGACCAGGGGGCCTGATTGTAGACCCGGCCCTGGCTCGGAGCCGGCTGGCCCGGCTGGGACCAGCTTCCTCCGGCCGGCTCGTAGGCGCCTGGCGCGGCGCCAGACCAGCCATTGGCCAGAGCGGTGGATGGAATCAGAATCAGGGTCATCGCCCAGGATCGAACACCCTTGGTCGTCATTGTGGGATCCTCTTTGGCTCGAGCTGCACTTCCACGGTGCAGGCGACTTGCGAATGGCGGTCCGTTACACAATCCCGACTAGCCGGTACCGGAACGGACGGAAGGACAAAAGGAGGGTTCTCTCCATCAGATTCGGCAGAACCCGCCCGGAAGGTGAGCCGCGATGTGGAGATGATCTTCGAGGCTGGGCCTCACGGTTCCGCGGAGGACCGGTCCGTCGTGGCATCCAGCCAGGACGGAGAAGCGGCCCCGGGCGACAGCAAGGAGAGCTGCTGGATCACGGCCCCGGTTTCCTGCCGGCCTGCTGCAATCCCAGCTGATACATGGCCCACCGAAGCTCTGCTCGGGAGAGGCCGGCCAGGTCATTCACGTATCTCTCGTTGGCAGCCTTGATTCGCTTGGCGAACTGACGGTTGGCTTCCATCAGGTCCAGCTTCTTGCCGGGCGGATCTGCCAGGCTTAGGACGTACTTGACGGTGGCGACTCGGAGACCTGCAGGTGGGGAGGCCGGTTTCGGCGAGGTCGCGGCCAGCAGATCCGGGACTGGATCAGCACCACCCGCCCTGATGAACTCCGGGTTGATCTCTGCCTTGGCAAACAACACGACGGGCAGGTCCTGAAACTGACCTCGGGACAGAATGTCCAGGACCGGCTCTCCGAAGGGTCCCGTTCCGGGTTCGAACCGGGTGGTGACCAGGCCGCCGCCGTAGTCGAAGGTCTCGGCGAAGCGGTCTTTTCCGTGGCGCATCCGGTGCAGTGCCCGCTGAACTCCCGCCTCCGCCAGGTACCTGGCTTCCAGGCTATGGCGAACCCTTCTCTGCTGGGCCAAGCTGAAGGTCGACCTGAAGGACAGCAAGGCACCGAGACTGAAGAGGATCATGGCCAGAATGGCGACGAGATAGATGGCCATTCCCTGCCGGTTTCTCACCACGATCGGACTCCGATTCCCGTGACCAGCGGCAGCGTGACTCTCCGGTCCTTCAGTTCCCGGGCGAGCACCATGGACAAGTGAACCAGCTGGCCTTGCCTGCTGACCCCCCAGCCTGCGTCGTCCACGTCCTTGCAAACCACATCCTTCCGGGTTGCCTGCCAGGTTCCGGGCTCGATGACCTGCCGTACGATGCTCGACTGCGCTTCCTGATAGCTGTACAGGACCAACTCCTGATCGATGGTTTTCAGAGCCAGAAAGGGGTAGCGTCTTCCGGCTCTGAGAGGCGCCAGGATTTCCCTGGCCTCGTTGACCTCCCGGATGATCCGGTAGATGAAGGTCATGCCCTGTTGCTGCAGATCAGCCTCGGCGTTGGCGCGCCCCGTGCGACGCTGACCGAAGACGAGGATTCCGAATCCCAGCAGAATGACCAGTCCCAGGAGTCCCGCCGCGACGGCGGTCGACGTCAGAGTGAACCCCCGTCGCAGATCTCGGGACCATGAGCTCCTATTGCCCATCATAAGTTCATCCCGCAGAGCAACGTCCTGAGCCGGATCTCCTTCTTGCTCAGGGAACTGCCCTCGCGCCAGCTGACAGAAACGGTCAGGTCGTGGATGTCGTCAGCCCCTCGGAAGGGCGTTACCTGCAATCGAAGATGAAAGCGATCAATGTCGGCCTCCGGGAGGTTTTCGGCGTCTTCCGGACCGAGGAGCACCGCCTCCTCGAGCATTCTCTGGCCCAGCAAGAGAGCTCGTAGACGGTGCTCGGACCGGACCATGCCCGCGCTGGCGTTCAACAGGAGCTGAAACACTGGCAGGAGCAGGAAGGAGAGCAGGGTGATGGCGCAGAGCAACTCCACCAAGCTCAGGCCTCGAGTGTCCCTGGAGCACCCTTTCCGGAGAATGGCCATGATGGCTCTTTCTACCATGGAAGGGGGGGCTGTTGGGCTTCGGGCTTCGGGGAACGGGCAAGACCAAATCGGACTTTGGGGCTGGATCTGGCTGCTCCGGGAACTCACCCCAGGGATCTTCCCGAATACTGACAAGCTCGCGCCCCCGCTCTTTGTCCCACTGACAGGGACTCCGGACAATTGCTCAGCCAACCCCATGGTAAAACAGCCGCAACCCCTTTATGGAACTGACGTTTCCGGGTTATCCACAGTTGAGCAGTCTGAAACGGACTTCGTCATGCCTACGACCCATACCGGCGCGCGGTCGAGATTGCCTGATTTCGCATCCACAAATGACGTCGTTCATA
>JAJFLN010000710.1 GCA_021772705.1 Candidatus Cloacimonadota bacterium
AGTAGCTTGGAATGATTCATCCTGCGATGCTGAGAATCCTGTGTTGAAACTGTTTCTCGACTTGGCATTCGATCTGGACTTCTATGAGCCGAATGCAAAGGCGAGATCTGAAGACCCATCGTTCTATGGCGACGATAGGCTGTTGAAGGAGCTTCAAGGGGCTTTCGACCAACTGCAGCAGGACCGCAATGGTAAAATCTATGTGAGGCGGGGCAGACTGGGGTAGAATCGGCTCGACTTGATGCCGAGATGTGATCGTCTGCGGCATACCATCGGTTAGGCGACATCTGTGGGATATCACCGGGGACGTCGCGGCCCAGTCAAGAGACCCATGCGGTGGGCCTTGGCAATTACGAAGTCAACGAGAGCCGTGCAAGTTACCAACATGTAAATGGCGTCTTCAAGGTGTAGAGTCTTCTCCTCTAGAATGGCGTGGCGAATACCCTGCTCGTCGCTAGTGTATCCATACAGCGACAACAACGCCGAGCGAAAACCCCCATGAAACGATAGCGATTCCTCCAACTTACGAAGAGCTGGCTCAAGGCCGCCACCTTGTACGCCTGTCAATACCTTACACAATCCCTCAACTGCGCTTATTGACTCCTTGATGGAGTTTCTGATGTCAGGCACTGGCTTCAGCGACAGAAGTTCTAGAGCCGAATCAATATGAGTTGAAACATTCGTCAATCCGTAGCGATCTGCGGCCTGTCCTGCTCTGGATATACTCTGGAGACTCTCAGATGAACTCACGGGAACCAGATGCCCCCCGTGCACTCGATATGGTGACCTTTCACGCTCAAGCACAGCATTTACTGAGAGAATGAACTGCTCGACACCTTGCGTTCCAAAGACCCTGTGCCCTTGACGACACAAGAACTCAAGTAGGTTATAGGCATCATACCAAGTGGACGAACCCCTCAGCACTTGATCCCGGAGCCATCGAACGTTGTTAGACTGTTCGTAGGGAAGATCGTCAACGGGCAGTCGGAAAAACTCCTCGCAGAGAAGTAAAGTCCGGTTCCTGCCGAAGCGGTCCCCTTCAGGAAAGAGATATCGAGAAACAACAGTCCAGATGGAGTTCCGCAATGCCTCACTCATCTCTGCGGAGCCAAGCAGCCCCGATTGTGTCGCTCCCAGTCTATCTGAGAAGAGTTTCATATCAGTCCTTCGGCCGAGGTTGGCTGTAGAGAAGCCATCCGTAAGAGGTGCAGGGTCACCGTTTCTGAAGTTCTGAGGGCTGGAGGGAAGTGAGTTGTTCCCTAAAGTGCTGGGCAACGTCAGAACTCAAGGAAGCGCGAGACACGTGCCGCTGCAAACGCTTTAGAAGAAGTGCAGCGACAAGCGGTATCGAGTCCGTTGGCACGCGCTGAAAGAGGTCGGCCATTAGGTCGAAGGTCAAGACGCGATGGCGTGGAACGGTAGTATCCGCTCTCATGATGGAGAGATGAGTGCGCAGTTCGATTCGTTTCGCAAGTAGAGCTTGGGTAGTGGAGTGCCGAGACTCAAGTGTGGAGACCGAGAACAAGTCCGCGAACAGCTCATCAACGAACTCCTTGGTCACGGGATCGTCAACGGCTGGAACGGTTACTCTAATGTGTGCAAGTTCATGAGACAGAACGAGTTCATAATACAGGCGAATCGACACGTCACGAGGAAGACGGCGGGCGATAGCGGCAAGTGATTCAGACTGAAGGAGGTGTTTCAGTAGGATGATTACCACATCATGGTTTGGTGTCGTCGTGGATCTGTGTACCGCATCAAAGGGAATGACCCCGCAGACTTTGAAGAAGTCCTTGACGTGCAGCAGAGTAACGACATGAGTGTGTCCTTGTTGGTCGACGACGGATGTCCGTGGTCCAGCCTGGCAGGCAGCGTGTGCCAAGTACGAGGCGTCTCCGTTCAAGTAACCAAGAAAGAGCTGAGTATTGTTGTGGCGTGTGATGAAGTGAAAGTTCGCTTTGGCTTGGATGTCTGCAAGAAAACGGGGACTGGTGGCCTCAAAGTACGTAAGGCAGTCCTCGGCGACCGAGGGCCGATCTATCGTCGACGGGTTTTCAGTCGCACAGAGGAGGCTAGGAGCCTGCAACGAGTGCACAAGCAAGCAAGAGAAAAGGGCGAAGCGGGCAAACGGGCTCATAGTCATTTTGGTCATGGTACAGTGCGAGGTCCAGGCGAGTCGAGTGCTGAAGCCGACAGGTGATGCACAGTTGGATAGCTATCGTATTGGTGGTTCGGGGTTCGGAGCCTCGTTTGATGGCTGCGAGAGTGCGTAGGGGAGTCGTCGTACATGTGGGTCTTTCACTTAACCGCCAGCATGCCGCGAATGCCACTTGCCCACCAGCCAAACAACAAGCGAGAGAGTACGGATAACCTCGCCAGCGGAATCAACCGGGCTCCAGACGTCCGCCCCGCAGGCGAGGCGGCCGACGTCGCCCTCAATTCCAAGGTGTCCCAGGCGTTCCAATGTTGATTGCCTCGATAGGCCATAGTTTTGCACGTCCGCTGCAGGTTGCCTGACTGTCTCCGTCCAGATCGGCCTAACAGAAGAAATGCACCAGACGATCTCATCTGTCACGCCGGCTGCTGTCGCAGCCGACGCGCCAGACCGGGGCGACACCTCCGCTCCGCTCCGGCATCACCCCTTGACCTCGCAGGTGATTTCTGACGTTAGCCAGAGTAGGACTACGATCAGCCATGTCCGTAACGTTGCGAGTAATCATCAGGCGCTGCGCCATAGCCTGTGAGAACGGCTCCTCGACCCGTCGCCGCAAACGGCGACGAGCTCGTCGCCTCGCCACAGAGATCGGGAAGAGCCCCACGCTTTTCATGAATGTGTAGACAGCCATTCGCAAGATTCGACATGCTGTTTCTTTCTGGAAGGGGGGTGTCTAGGATTAGCTCGCCTAAGCTTGCATGAATTGGCGGATTTCTGTCTAG
>JAJFLN010000072.1 GCA_021772705.1 Candidatus Cloacimonadota bacterium
ATCCGGAATAGGCCAGGGGACCCCCTACGGGACATGCACTCGGCGGGGTCTCCGCGGGGCTCAGCTGCCTTCGTTGCAGGAGGAAGGCAGGACCAAAGACAGTTCTTCGGCGTCTTCTTCAAGCCAGCAGCTCCCGAGCTACACCGGAAGCTGAGCCCCCGGTAGACGTGGAGGCCGGCCCAATGGTGCCTCCCGTCGCACTCCCTGCGGTTGCGCTCCCCTCCCCCTCGGGAGTATTCTCTGCCCCTGATGGCCCTTCAGGACAGCTTTTCGGACGATCCCCAGATCGAACTCGTCGTCTGTCCGCCCTGGCGGACTGAGTGCCCCCACCTGGCCTTGGCCTACCTGTCCACTTACTTGAGGGCGGAAGGCATCAGGACGCGGGTTAGGGACCTCAACGCCGAGCTGCATCACAAGATCGATTCCGAGTACCGGCACTACTGGGAGTTGACGACCTCCGAGTTCTGGGCCCGGTCACGTATCCTCGACGGCTTCTTCCCCGAGGAGACCACAGCCTATCTGGACCGGTTCGTTTCGGATCTCATCGACAGCCCGGCTCCGATCTTGGGCTTCAGCGTCCAGAGCGCCAACGTGATGTTCACCGTGGGCCTGGTGGAGCTGCTCAGAGAGCGCGGATGCCGCAAGCTGATCGTTCTCGGGGGACCGAGCGTTCGCCTCAGGACTCCCGGGGACCCTCGATCTCTGGGACTGACGGGCTTCCGGGCCAGTGGCAACGATGACTCCATCGCCGAAGCAGAGATCCGGAAACATCTGGACAACGTGGACGTGTTCATCGAAGGAGAGGGGGAGATCACCCTCCACGAGGTGGTCCAGGCCCACCTGGCCAAGGCGTCTCTCACAGGTATCGCCGGCGCCATCGCCTGGAGCCAGAACGGCCAAGAACAGGAGTTCAAGCACCGGTCCTTCGAAGGCAATCTGGATCGATTTCCGGCTCCCACTTTCGAGGAGTTCGACCTCTCAGTCTACGATCAGCCATTCCTTCCCTTTCTGACGAGCCGGGGCTGCGTGCGGAAGTGCGCCATGTGCTACGAGCGGATTCTCTGGCCCGGCTTCAGACATCGCAGCGTGGAGCACATCATCGCCGAGATGAAGGGGCACATGGATCGGTACGGGGTTTTCCAGTTCTCCTGTAACGACCTGCTGCTAAACGGCAACCTCCCCCATCTGGGACATGTCTGCGACGCCATCATCGAGAGCGGCCTCCAGGTCCACTGGTGGGGTAACGCCGTGGTCCACCGTCTCATGGATCAGGATCTGTTCCGGCGGATGAAGAAGGGGGGAATCACGGCGATGGTCTACGGCATCGAGAGTGGCTCCCAGAAGATCCTCCGGAAGATGAAGAAGGGCTACCTCATCGACGACGCCGACCACGTCCTTCGTCTGGGGGCGGAAGTCGACATACGAAACGTCATCAACATGATCGTTGGATTCCCCGGTGAGACCGAGGAGGACCACGAGATGTCGATGGAGTTCCTCCGCCGGAATCACCAGTACATCGGAGAGGTCGGTGTGCTGGCGGAGTGCATGATCTATCCCAACTCTCCCCTCTCGGAGCAGGCCGAGTACTACGGAGTCGACCCCCAGTCCCTCACGCTCCTCAACCCATACAAGGTGAATCACACCTGGCGCGACGTCGGCGGACTGGACCCAAACACCCGGAAGCGCAGATTCTGGGAAATGCATCGCCTGATTCGCTCCTTCGGCATTGGCGTCGTTGGCGTCGAGGACGAGGAGACCTTCTCCCGGAGCCGGATCGATGAGTTGCTGGCGAACCTGACGGACCCAACCATCTGGGTCCGGGAGGACGCTGCCCAGAGACTCAAGAAGTGCACCCATCGGCGGATCATCCCTCACCTGAAACGGGCCCTGGAAGACGACTCCGTCGTCGTCGTCGGCCAGTCCCTCAGGGCCATCTGCGAGCTGGAC
This sequence comes from Candidatus Cloacimonadota bacterium, assembly GCA_021772705.1. Taxonomy (GTDB): domain Bacteria; phylum Muiribacteriota; class UBA6191; order JACPRK01; family JACPRK01; genus OFTM100. The sequence goes on from JAJFLN010000072.1 coordinate 1,948, forward strand.
CCGGACATCGCCTTCCGGGAGGCGGTTCGCCTCATCAGCAGGCGAGGCGGATATGTGGATCACTCGGCCATGATCTGCATCGCCCGGGCCAACACACCCGACAGCTATGCCTATCTTGAAGGGGAGCTGGACACCTGGACCTACGAACACGCCGACACGGAGTTGAAGGATGAACTGGCTCCTTACCGGGAAGCCTATCGGGTCTACGAGGCCTTCGAGACGGCGCTCTCCCGAGGCGAGCGGCCGTCGCCAGCCGACGGGCTGCTGCACCCCACGCTCTGGATCAGGAAGAAGACCCTGGAGCTACTTCTGGAGAAGCCCGGCATCGCTTCGGAGCTGAAGTCCGAGATTCTGGAACACGCTCCCACGGATGACGAACATCAGGCTGTCCGGTATCTGGCGCTGGAGCTCATCTTCCGCCACTCCGATGAGCTTCCCCTGGATTCGCTCCTCAAAGCCTACTCGGACCCCGTGCCGAGAATCCGGGTCCTGGCCACCCGCACGGCGGGAGTCCGGGCTCAGGTCCGAGACGGCGCTCCTGTCCCGGCTGAACTGGAGCCTCTGCTTCAAGAGTGGAACCGGGCTCGTTCCGGCGACTGGCAGAGCTGGCTTGACGAACTGCAGGGGGACAGCCAGGAAGATCGAGACGAGGCGGAGTACCGGGGACTGTTGCTGGCCGAACACGCCCTGAGCGACAGCGACACGGGCTGGGGAAGAGACTTCATCGACAACGCCCTGTCCTCGGATCAGGACTCTGTCAGGAGCATGGCCATGGACAGGCTCTGCTCCGTGGAGCTCGGCGGCTATCTGGATCACGCCCTGAGACTGCTTGAGGATTCGACACCCGTTCTGCGGCAGCTCGCCTGCCAGTACATCGGCCTGATGCAGGACCGGGATCAGGAGATGACCCTCTTCGAGATGCTTGAGGATCCGGACTTCCGCACGACCCAGTCGGCAGCCGTGGCTCTCTGCCGCCTCGAGTCGCCTCTGGTTCTGCCCCACATGCGAGAGAATTTCGAACAGCTCTTTGCGGGCCACCGCAGCGGCGATGTCCCGGACTGCGTGACTGCTCGCTACGAGGAGTACGCAACGGCCCACCGGCTGGGGCCCATGTTGCGGGCCGGAAAGGGCACGGAGATCGCCTCCCTCTACGAAGGGGCATCCCGCTTCCAGCGGGCCTGTTATCTGGACGTCATCGCCGCCACCCGGTCGGCCCAGAAGCATGGCTCCCTCGTCGAGTCAGCCATGAAGGACGACGACAGAGCCGTCCGGCTACTGGGCCTGGATGCGGCCGGGAAGTCCGGCCACGCCGGATTCGGCCCTGCTGTGGTCTCCCTGCTCGACGACGAGTGGAAAGGGATCCGCGAACAGGCGCTCCGGTTCCTGGCCATCATCCGGTTCCAGGGGGCCGAGGAGTCCTTCCGGAAACTGATGGGAGCCAGGGACCGCAAGACCCGGGAGTGGGCCGCCAGGGGACTTGCAAGACTGAAACTCCCGGAGTCCCTCCCCTATCTGCACGAGCTGGTCAGCGATCAGGGATTCCGCCGCCTCGACACGGAGATGCGAGAGGATCTGGACTATCACCGGGAGCTGGTTCGTTCCGAGGCCCGCCTCCTCGAACTTGCCGAGAAGGCCTGCTCTGAACCGGAGCCACCCTGGGCCGAGACCTTTCACGGCTGGGCTCTGGACTGCCCCCACGGGGCTGTACGCCGCAGGTCCATGGACTACCTGCTGACCTCAGCCAGGACCGGTTTCGTCGAGGTCGTCCTGCCCCTGCTGGACGACCCGGTTTCCGAGGTTCAGGGGGCGGCCTGCCGCTATCTCGGATTGATGCGCGCCAGGGAGCACGAGTTGAAGCTCTTCGACCGTCTGGCCGATCCCGAGTACGAGGGGAAGCCGGCCGTCGCCGCGGCGCTCTGCTGGATGGGCAGCCCTCTCGGGCTGGATTATCTGGAGGAGGAGGGTTACCTGACAGCCATCGGATCCG
>JAJFLN010000711.1 GCA_021772705.1 Candidatus Cloacimonadota bacterium
GGACGCTGATCCGGGCCACCCCTTGCCAGCCGAGCTTTCCCGTCGCTCCCAGCCAGTAGAGAAGCCGGATCGTCACGATCAGAATCAAGGCGAAGGTCAGGTCAGTGGTCCAGGTGTCCAGGAGCCCCTGGAGAATCTCGGGAAACTTCGGAGGAGGCTGCTCCCGCAGCTGGCTGAGGTAGGCGCCCGGTACCCCGAGACCCAGAACTGACAGACTGACCAGGGACGCGGCGCACAGAGCAGCCGACAGTTCCAGGAGGCGGCAGCAGAACCGTAGGACCGACCGGTTGCCCCTGGTGATTGCATCGAGACTCCTGGCGGCGGCGATGGCCACGGCGAGGACGGTCACGACGAGGTACTTGCCGGGGTATCGAAAGGCGGTCAGCGGCGGCAGAAGCGTCTCGATCCAGCCGAGCAGGGGGGCCTGGCTTCCAAGAGCCATGACGGCACCGAACAACCCTAGGCATACTGTTCGTACTGCCGACCAGTCCCTGGGAGGATCTCTGCCCTTCAACGAAGGATCTTCTCCTCCGTCGCGCCGCGGTCTGGCAGCCAGGGCCATCGCGGCCAGGGCCAGCACCAGGAGGGGAAATCCGAGGTAGATGTCCGGCAGGAAGGGGATCTTTCCCTCGGGGAAACTGGAGAGATAGGCAGGGGTCGCGGGATCCGGAAAGGGGACGGGCACCACCAGGTTCGGCAGGGTCGCCAGGGGGACATCGAATGCGGTTCTCTCGCTCTGCTCCAAACCCTCGGAGCGGGACGAGAGGGATGCCAGCTGCGCCAGAGGCAGGTACTGATAGGCCGCCACTCCCGATGCAAGGACGGAGCAGAACACCAGGGACAGAAAGTGATGGACGGCGCTCGACGGTCCGCCCCCTGGGCGTAACCAGGGCAGCAGAAGCAGCAGCACGCCTGAGAAGAGGACGTACTGAGGATCCGACCCGCTGGCCTGCAGGGAGATGGCCAGGCATGTCAGGGATGCGGCTCGCCAGGTCCCGCTGTCCAGATACCGATCGTGGGCCAGCAAGACCACCGGTATCCAGCAGGTCCCTCGGAGCATCATGGCCATCATCGTGATGCCCACCGTATGGCCGCTGAACATGAGGGTCGCCGCTCCCAGCAGGGCAGCTGGAATCGACAGGGCCCACCTTCGGAGAAGCAAGAACAGAGCTGTTCCCGCCAGGGGCAAGTGGAAGATGATGAAGCAGTCGAACCATCGCGGATCCAGAGGCAGGTGCCACAGCAAGGACAGGGGATAGAGGGTCAGAGAATGGGGGTCGGCGTGAAAGGGATAACCGAGGCCAAACCGGGGCTCCCAGAGGGGCAGCTCGCCGGCCTGCCAGGCCCTGAGGACCAGGGAGTGATGGGGGTAGTACATGGAGCTGGCGTCCCGGAAGTAGAACGACTTTCCCTCGAACAACGCTGGCCAGAAGTACAATCCGGCGAAGAGCCAGATCAAGCAGATCCAGAGGAGATGGGACCGGCGAGACGGAGGGTTCTTCGGGCCGGCGCCGGTGGCTGGAGACTTGTCAGGCACTTCAGTCAACCGCGGGAGCTCCGCCAGGCCGCCAGCTCTCGCAGCACGGGCTCCAAGACAGTCCAGACATTCGCAGCGAGTATCTTCTGTCCCTCCGCGTTCGGGTGGATGCCGTCAGCCAGGTTCAGTTCATCGACGCCGCCGACGGCATCGAGCAGGAAGGGCACCGTGGGCAGCTTGCGAGAGACCTGAAGCTCCGTGAAGAGCTCCCGGAACTTTCGACTGTACTCGGGCCCGTAGTTCGGAGGGATCTGCATGCCCGCCAGGACCACCCGGATTCCCTCCCGATCGCAGCGATCCAAGATCGCCTCCAGATTCCTCCGGGTCGACGTGAGGTCGATCCCTCGGAGGCCGTCGTTGGCGCCCAAGGCCAGCACCAGGACTGCGGCACCCTCCGAGAGGACCCAGTCGAGCCGATGGAGTCCGCCGGAGCTCGTGTCGCCACTGATACCGGCGTTGACCACTTCGAACTCCAGTCCCGCTCCATCGATCTTCTGCTGGATCAAGGCCGGATAGGCCTGAGACGCTTCCAGGTTGTAGCCCGCCGTCAGGCTGTCCCCAAGGAACACCAGCCGCGGCCTGTCCCGGGCTGGCGATGGAGTCGCGTCGGCGGATCGGGCCTGCTCACTTCCGGGATGGGTGACAGCCGCTCTCCCTCCGCCGCAGCTCGTGGAGAGCAGGACCGCCGCCAGCAGAGGGACGGCGAACCAGGATCTCCCGTGATCGTCCATGTCATGCACGATACCATCCTTCCATGGCACGTCTTCAAATCGTCGCGTCCAGCTGCTCGACCGACGCCACCAGAAACTCCTTTGAGATTTCCGTCGGGACGAAGGCTGCCGGCTCCTCCATATGCGTCAGGAGGTAACGCGCCTCGACGGCAGTCCCGCTTCCAGGCTCCAGAACCGGGCAGCCCGGTCCGAGGCAGTCGGCGATTTCCTTGATGTACTTCTCGAGAATCGCCTTCTCCGTGCGGGTCGGATAGTAGGCATCGAGATCGCATATCTGATCGAAGAGCTCCGAGCCTCGTTCGTCATACAGGTACTTGCAGGGGACGGTCTTCGGCTGCCGGGACAGACCCTGCGGGACATCAGCCTGGAACGTTTCCGTCGCCGGTTCGAGGTCATGGACTTTCAGTTTGCTACCGCCTGTGACGGTCGAGCCTGTTTCGGGTTCAACGTTCATTGAGCACACGGGGTGATGTCTTCTTCCTGGAGTTTGGCGAATGTTCCCACGACAGGATACATGCTCGACGGGTGCGGGAGTTACAAATCGGCGTGACTCGCCTTGCCTTCGCCCATCCGTGAGCTTCGCCCTGAAGGCACGAGCTTCCCCGGCCAGCCTGGCCGCTCCCAGAGCTGTGAGAACCTGGGCGTGCTCGAGAATGATCCGGAGCTGATCGAGGAGCTGAAGGCTCTCGACGTGGTCCTGACCCGGCGGCAGTCGAGCAGTCCTTCGCTCCCCACCCGGCCCAGTTCGTGTACGATGGCATCCTTCCCCGGCATCGGAGGACCCATGATTGAACTCGACCACATCTGCAAGACCATGCCTAGCGGTGAGCGCCAGCTCCAGATCCTCGACGATGTCTGCTTGTCGATTCCCCGAGGACAGTTCGCTTGCATCGTCGGCCCCTCCGGCAGCGGCAAGTCGACGCTTCTGGGGCTGATGGCCGGCATCGATCATCCCACGGGGGGCAACATCACCGTCGACGGGCAGAGGTATGGGGAGCTGTCGGAGGACGACCTCTCCAGTTTCCGAGGGCGCTCGATCGGAATCGTCTTCCAGTCGTTCCACCTGATTCCGACCCTGACTGCCCTGGAGAACGTGACGGTCCCTCTCGAGTTGCTGGGCCGTCCGCAACCGGCTGCCAAGGCTGAGGAGCTGCTCGCCCGGGTGGGGCTCTTTGAGCGGAAGGGGCACTACCCGATCCAGCTCTCGGGCGGCGAGCAACAGAGAGTCGCCGTTGCTCGGGCCTTTGCCATCGCCCCGGTCATTCTCCTGGCCGATGAGCCGACGGGAAACCTGGACACAAAGAACGGAGAACACGTGATGTCCCTGCTGGAGGAGCTCCACGACGACTTCGGTACCACCCTGATCGTGGTCACTCACGAACGCTATCTGGCGCAGCGGGCCCAGCGCGTGGTGACACTGGTGGACGGGCGGATCGCTTCGGATGAGGTGACGGCGACCGATGCCGGCGACCCCTCTAGTCCGTCGATCGAAGCCGCTCCCCCGGAACCCGAGTCCCGGAAGTCATGACCGCCGCCCTCACCATCAGGATGGCGCTCAGGGAGTGGAAGGCCCATCCGGGAACTCTGGCCTTCTTCGCCCTCTCCGTCGCCCTCGGCGTGGCCTGCCTGGTCTCCACCGAGACTCTGGCTGTAACCATGTCCAACCAGTTCCATGCCGAGGGTCGCTCGCTCCTGGGGGGCGACATCGAGGTCCGGTCCCGGAAACGATTCTCACCTCTGCTGGAAGCCACATTGAAGGAGTTCGCCGAGAGGGACGGTGTGGCCGTTGTCCGGACCGTGGAGACCCTGTCGATGATCGCCACGTCGGACCGGAAGAAGACCCGGCTTTGCAGTTTGAAGGCCGTGTCCCCGGGCTACCCTCTTCACGGGACCATCGTGACCCGGCCCGTCGAGGCCTGGAGCTCCTTCGGACAGCCCGGCAGGGTCCTGGTGGCTCCGGCGCTGAGGATTCAGCTCGGGGTCGAGGCCGGGGACGAGTTGAGGGCCGGAAACAGCGCCGTGATCGTGGCCGGCGAACTGGAAGCCGAGCCGGATCAACTGGCCGAGCCCTTCCGCCTGGGCCCTAGGTTGATGCTGCGTCTGGAAGACCTGCAGCGAACCGGCCTGCTGGTTAAGGGCAGCCGGGCGACCTACCGGGCCCTGTTGCTGGCCCCCTCGCCGTCCCGTTTGCCGGATCTGGTTCGCCGTCTCGAGAAACTGGCCGAGACAGAAGAGCTCCGCATCACCACTGCCGACGAGGGTCCGGAGGGGTCCCGGCGACTCCTGAGCCGGATCACCACGTTCCTGAACCTCGTCGGACTGGCGGTGATGCTCCTGGCGGGAGTAGGAACTGCCATGGCCGTCCACACCTACGTGGGGCAGCGCCTGGACATGCTGGCGATCCTCAAGTGTCTCGGCGCTCGCGGGCCGGGCCTGGTGGGGCTCATGCTGGTTCAGACCCTGCTGCTGGCCGGAGGGGGCGTACTGGCCGGGGCGGCCGCCGGGACTTTGCTGGCAATGAAGCTCCCAGTCCTGGTCTCGGGAACCCTTCCCTTCGAGATCCAGATTGGCTTCGAACCCTGGGTCATCTTTCGCGGCGTCGCCGTGGGACTCCTGGTGACCCTTGGCTTCTGCCTTCATCCCCTGATGGGACTTCGACACCTCTCGGCCCTGCAGGTCTTCCGCAGAGATCACGACCCCCGAGGCGTTCGGGATCGACGGCGAGATCCGCAGTCACTGGCCATCCTCGGTTTGTTGCTGGCCATGGTGACGGGCCTCGCCTGGGACCGGGCCGGGTCAGGCCAGCTGGCTGCCTACTTCCTGGGAGGCTTCGGCTTCGCGATTCTGCTCCTGGTCGCTGCATCGAGAGCAATTCTCTGGATCTTGCCGCGGATCGCCAGCCCAGGTGGCTTCTCGCTCCGGCAGGCCCTCAAGAACCTGCACCGCCCGGGGAATCAATCCACATCGGTCATCGTCGCCGTGGGGCTGGGAGTATTCCTGGTCAGCGCGATCCGAACCCTGGACGGCTCGATCCTGGAGGAACTGTCCCTGGGGCTCCGAGGCGATGCGCCGAATCTCTTCATCATCGACATCCAGCCCGAT
>JAJFLN010000712.1 GCA_021772705.1 Candidatus Cloacimonadota bacterium
CGGCAAACAACACTTTCTAGTCTGGTTCCTCTTCCTTCTGACAGTGATCTCTGTCCTGGCCGACCCGAAACCAGGCCACTTCGGCCGGCCTCTGGGAGCACCAAAGTCCACGGGGGACGTGCTTCTGGACGCGGCCCGCACCACTCTGCACTCGGGTAACTACGAGGGGGCCGAAGAGATGCTGCGCCAGGCCGGAAAGGTCCGCAGCCCGGCGGCGACGACCCTGCTCGGTAAGATCTTGCTCGACACTCATCGCCCCGCCGATGCGACTCCCTTTCTGGAGGAAGCCTGCACGGCGGCACCAGAGGACCCCTACCCACGGGGGCTCCTGGCTCAGGCACTGAAGGCCCAGGGACGCTACAAGTCGGCCATCGCCGCAGCCCACCAGGCCAAGGATCTGGACCGGGGTGACGGCGAGGACGCGCTCTGGCTCCTGTCGGAGCTCTACGGCATCACGCAGCAGCCCGCGGAGATGGCCCGCGTCAGCTCCGAGCTGGCCAGGCGGCGCCCCGATGAGCCCATTCCGGCCTTCCGCGCCGCCTTGGGCGAGGCCGGCGCAGGCCGCTTCGACGTGGCGCGGCAATGGGCCCTGAAGGCCCGGGACCTGTCCCCGGAGGAGCCCCGCATTCTCCTGCTTCTGGGTCGCATCGAGAAGCGGCTCGGGCTCCAGGACGAGTCTCGACAGACCATGGATGCCGCCGTCGACGCCGGCCTGTCCTCGGGAGACATTCTGGAAGCCGCCGCCGGCCAGGTCTCGAAGAAAGGAACAGGCCAGTGATCCGGATCGAGTTCCAGATTCGCGACCTGCTCCCCTGCGTGCTGCTGTTCGCCGCCATCGGCACCGTGGCGGCCCGAGGGATTCCCGAGATGCGCGGGCTGGAGAACCTCGTTGCCAACGCACCCCACATGGAACCCGGTGAAGTTGCCCGGGATGTCCTGAATCACGGTGACGGAGATGTGGCCACCCACCTTCCCACCCTGTCCCGGACAGTCCGGTTCTACTCCGATGGCCGGGAGCGCGATGAGAGTCTTGCCGAGTTCGGCCGTCGAAAGGCCCGGCACGACGAGGCTGGATACGGCCGCGTGCTGGAGGCCCACGGAATCCGTCCCGGGAACGCCACAGCCACGCAGAAGAGGAAGGCGATCGAACGGCTCTCCCAGGTGGAATACCCGCTCCGGGACCGGGAGGCGATCACGGAGCTCCTCAATTTCTATCTCGTGATGGCCCTCTCGGAAGAGGCCCGGGGACGGACCGGTTCGTCGTATCGCGCCTCCTATCATCGGCTGCGGCGCCTGGTGTCACGGGGGCTGGACGCCGCCGGGGGGGGCTCGGAGCTTCTCATCGATGGATTCGAAGAGGGCATCCTCCACGGGGCCCAGGATCTGGAGCCCGTCGAGAACCTGGTCATGGGATTCAGAACCGCCCTGGAGGACTTGCTTTCGGCCCTGGCTGGGGCTAGCGGCGAATCCGGAGGGGCCGCCGTTCTCGACCTGGCCGCCCGGGTCGAGGAAGCGGCCCGGCTACAAGAGCGCCGGCAGCGCTTGCGCGAGCTGGCGGCGTCGGCCGCCAAGTCCCGGGGCTTCGCCGCCGTCCTCCGGGGTCGAGGAGATTCCGGGGCTGCGGCGCGGCATGAGGCGCAGTTCGAACGGTCCTCTCTGGAGCTGTTACGCCTTCTGAAGGACCCGGCCCACCGGCTTTCGCTCCGCCACGATCTTGCCGATCTGAGCGCTCACCTGAGGCGCCTCGCCCTGGATCGGCCTCTCGTCAAGGGCGGCGCCGAGCCAATCACCTCAATCCTTTACCGGGAGTTTCCCCGCGCTGTGACGCCCATGCCTCCTCCCTCGGAAGCGGAATATGCTGAGACCCGGAAGGAAGTGGAGCGCCTGCTGGCCCTGTCGGCTGCCGGGCCCTATCTGCTGCTGATCGACATCGACGGCCTGCGTCCCGACATGGTGGAGCAGCTGGCAGCCCAGCGAGGTCCCCTGGGGCAGAAGCCGATCCCCAACCTGGACAGGTTCGTGCTCCAACGAGGAACGTTCCTGCGACAGAACGTGACCTGCTTCCCCTCCTCCACCTATCCGGGAACCACCACTTTCCTGACCGGTCGCTACACGAAACACCACAACATCCAGTCGAACACGATGTTCTTCAAGGACATCAAGGATGCCCAGGATCAAGGGAGCCTCTCGGCAGCACGGAAGATCAACTGGGTCGACTATCTGGGGATGCGCCAGTCCAAGTACACGGCCGAGCACGTGCCGGCCGACGTGCCCTACCTCTTCGAGATGCTGTCGCCCACCTCCGTGACCTTCTTCCCCACAGTCCGAGGCGTGAAGCCCAGGTTCTCGAAGAGCGGCTTCCTGATGGGCATGACCGGGGTCTTCTTCGAGCACGGCGGCAGCTACGTTCCCTTCGGGGACCGGGGATTCGATGACCTCCTGTCCACGGCGGCCTACGAGATGGTCAACGACGGCCAGCGATACACCAAGAGCGGCGAAACCTTCATTCCCCCCAAGCTGATGACCCACTATGTCTCCTGGGTGGACCACGCGAGCCACGGTGCCATCCGGGGCCAGTTCTCCCATGAGGTTCGCCGGTTCATAGAGTACGGCGACCGGCTCCTGGGCCGGTTCTTCCGCATGATTGACGACCTGGGCATCCTGGACGAGACCGTGATTGCCGTCGTCAGCGACCACGGCCACCTGGCCGGCCCGGCGGAGCAGCGGGACCCGGAGGCTCCCGCCCCGGACGGCAACATCCCCTTCTCCATGTCCAAGGCCCTGGAGGAGAGAGGATTTCAACTCCGTCAAAAGGGCGAGAAGTTCCAGGACTACGATGCGGTGGTCATCTCTGATGGAGAAGGGACTGCCCGGGTTTACCTGCCGAAGAGCGGCACCGAACGATGGGGGGGGCGGCACACCTTCGATGAGCTCAAGAGGTA
>JAJFLN010000713.1 GCA_021772705.1 Candidatus Cloacimonadota bacterium
GAGGACGTTTGCCCCTTCCATCGCCGGCCTGCCCGGAAGAAGAAGAGCAACGGCTCCGCGGGCCCGGCCCGGTCGGTCCACAAGACCGACCAGGGTCTCCGAGACGAGATCCTTCGCAAGGTGGAGACCGCCAGCCGCACCTTTCTTCGACAGCTGAAGCGGACTGGCCTCATTCCCGGCCTCCAGGTGCCTGTCATCGTCAGCACCATCCGGGAGGCCCTCTCTCGACTGCTGTCCCACATGGGCAGGGATCTGCTCAATGGCATCCAGGACGCCATGCGGGGGGAACTGCCACAGCCAGACTCCTGGAAGCGGATCGGCGAGATGGTGTTCGCTGGCCTTCAGGCGCGAAGAGGCCCGTCAAAGGACAAGCGGCACGCCGGCGTCTCCGGCGCCGTGGATGAGTTCGGTCTGGACTACGACTTCTACGAGTCCATGAGACCACTGGTGGAGTTCATCTATCGTCACTGGTTCCGGGTCGAGACCTCGGGAATCGAAAACGTCCCGGCGGAGGGGCGGGCCATGATGGTGGCAAACCACTCCGGGATACTGCCCTGGGATGCCGTGATGCTGTCGGAGGCAATCTGGGAGGCCCATCCCCGGCCGAGACACGCCCGGCTCCTCTTCTTGAAGTGGTTCGCCACTCTGCCCTTCATCGCCCCCCTGCTGGCCAAGTCCGGCCAGGTGTTGGCATGCCCCGAGAACGGCAAGAGGCTGCTGGAGTCCGATCAACTAATCGGGGTGTTTCCCGAGGGTGTGAAAGGCATCGGAAAACTCTACAAGGATCGCTACAAGCTGGCCCGGTTCGGCCGGGGCGGCTTCATCCGCCTCGCCCTGCAGACAGGCTCCCCCATCGTGCCCGTCGCCATCGTCGGCGCCGAGGAGACCTACCCTGCCCTGACTCAGCTCGACTTCGCCGCCAAGCTCGCGGGACTGCCCTATCTGCCCGTGACGCCCACCTTTCCCTGGTTCGGCCTCCTGGGATTCGTGCCCCTGCCGACCCGGTGGCATATCCACTTCTGCAAGCCTATCCGGTTCAACGAGAAAGCCCCATCGAAGGCCGATGACTTCCTGGTGGTTTCCCTCCTGACCGACCGTGTTCGCCACGTCGTCCAGGAAGCCATTTACGAACTCCTGCGACGCCGCAAGAGTGTGTTCTGAGCCGGCTTCCTCTTGCCGCGGAGAACAGGCAACCCCGGGCTCTCTCATCCCAGGATGAAGACCCGGAAGAGATTGCACAACGCGTGATAGAAGATGGGCTGCACGACGCTGCCTGATTCCTGCCGGAGCAGTCCGAACAGCAGGCTCGGGAAGAAGACGGCGAGAGCACGAGGATCGCCGTGCAGGACGAGATGGGCCAGGGCAAAGAGGGCAGAGACCGACACGTTGGCCCAGGTGAGACGCAGTCCGAACAGCTGGCGGGACCAGCCACCCTGATCGAAGCGGGTCTGCAGATAGCCCCGGAAGAAGACCTCTTCAGGCAGGGCAACCAGGATCAGCTGATTGAGCACCAGGAGTGCGAACCCTTCCGGGAGGGCGAGGAGGATCGTCCCACCCCCGGTCCAGTGAAGCCATGCCTGCACGAGCAGGGAATAAGGAAGAAGGATGAACAGGGCAAGCAGGAGGTATCTCCAGGACCCGGGCAGCTGGGCCCAGGTCAAGCCATGGGATTTCCAATCTCCTCCATCGGCCCTGATTGCCAGCAAGGGCAGATAGAGCCAGAGGGCAGCGAATGCCAGGTCGCTCCGAGTACCGAGCCAGGCTGCGGCCCAGCCGGACATGAGGACTAGGCCGCCGCCGATTGCGATGGAGTAGACGGCCAGGGGGCGGCTCAGGAGGTTCACTCCCCGGCGCTCATCGGGGAGGTAATGTTGCGGTCTCTCACTGGCGGGAGTCCTCGTCGGGCCGAGTGAGGATGTTCCCCAGTTTCTCGTTCTGCATCAGTCCCAGGACGTCTCCCTTCTTGAGCATGTCCTGAATCTCCGGATCGCCGCTGATCGCCTGCATCCAGGGCTGTGACTTCAGACGAGACACTCGAGCCATCATCTGGAGCAACATCCGTTTCTGCTGCACATCGGCCTCGGCGCCGGTCTCGGACTCGTCGGCGAACTCGAGCATGAAGTCCTGCACGGCTGGGTTCTGCAAGAACACACCGACCCGGGAGTCTTCCAGGGCAGAGTCCAGATCCCCCGATCCGACTCGCTGCATCAGGTCGTCGTCGGCCAGGAGAGCGTGGAAGTCCGGGACCGTCATCAGATCCCGGACCCGTTCGCTGACAGCTTCGGGGTCGCTGGCAGCCCGGGTCACCATCCTGCCGATGCCGTCATCACCGGTGACCATCTCGCTCAACATCGCGGCGGCGGCCTCCGTCAGGGGCCGGGCCAAATTGACGGCCACCGAATCACCGGGGGCCAGGAAGCGAGCCACGCCACTGTCGGCAGGAAAGCAGGAAACAAGGAACACGGCGACGAAGGCGTAGGTGGCATTGACCAGGAAACCCAGGGCCGCACCGAGAACCCGATCCATCCGGGTCAGGGTGATCATCTTCTTCTTCATGATGCGGTGGCGAACCCCATCGGCGATGGAGAAGAGGGCCGACACGATCATGAAGACCGTCATACCCGAGCCGCCGTAGGCCAGCAGGGAAGGCACCCTGTAGGTCTCGACCAGCAGGTCTCCCAGGGGCCGGTACAGGACCAGGGCCGCGACGTAGCTGGTGATCAACCCGGCCAGACCGATGAGCTTGCTGGCCAGGCCTCGGTAGTAACCCCTTACCGTCCCGATCAGGAGCGCGAAGACGACTATCAGATCAATGATCATCCGGTTCGGAAGTGTAACGGATCGCGCCCAGCAGGACCAGAACACCTGCCGTCTCGGGGTTCAGCCGGGACGTGTCTTGAGCTGCGGCGTCAAGAGAGGTTACACGGAGATCCCGGAGAGCACGGAGACACTGGGGTTTCTTGGCTCTGTGCGCTCTGTGACCTCCGTGGCCTCCGTGATACCAAAAGGGCGTCTGCTCTCCTGCTTGCCCCGCCCCATCTCCGGACAGCCGCAACATCATGCCTTTCCTCTCCGTAGTAGGTCCGGGATGTCATGTACATCTGACATCCTGCCATGGGCTTCACACAGGAGAACCAGAGATGAGAATCGAATCAGGGGTAAAGAGATTGGCGAACCGAGCGGGGTGGATCGTTCTGGCAGCTGTCGCGCTGATGGTGGGATCTGCCGTTGCCGACGAGCCAGGACAGGACAGGCTTCGAGCCGCTGGCGTGGTCTTCGAGAACGGGGGAACCCGAGGCAACCTGAAGGCTCGCTATAGCGGTCTTCGCTCCGAGGACGACACCTACCTGAATATGCAGCCCGGCAGCAAGGTCGAGATCCGTCTGCCCGTGGAGTCTGCCTCCAAGAAGGTCAAGTTCAGCATCTTCGGAGAGGGCGACCAGGCCCATGGCGCCCTGCTGCAGCTCCGGATCAACGGCCAGACTGTCAGCTCCGAGCTGCCCCCTGATTCCGGCGCTTTCGACATCGGCGAACACCTGGCGCCTGGAGAGAACCTGGTGGAGTTGATCGTCCCGGACCACTCCCCTTCCGTGGACCTGAAGGGAATCCGGGTGGATCAGGACCTGGCCCCGGCGGAAGACGACGATCTGGTGCGAGAGATCCGTAGCACATTCAAGGATGTCACTGGCCGCGAAGCCCGTGCTTCGGAGCTGGGAGTCAGCCTGGTCCGGGCGAAGGCCGAGGGCGTGAAGGCGTTCTTCGGCCGAATGAAGAGCTTCTTCCTGGACCTGATCGGCAAGGGACCCGTCGAGGGATTGAGCCGGCGGGACGTGATGGACTTCCAGTTCTCGAAGATCCGCATCGGCGCCAAGCTGAGACGGCAGCTGGCCCACACTCCGATTCCCAATCTGCAGCTGTTGAGGGAACGAGCGGACTTCGCCATGGAAAACGACTCCAGCCCGATCACACACCTCAATGCGAGGAAGATCAAGGGCATCATCGCCAGGCTCAACGTACCGGGAGGCACCCCTCCTCCAAACGAGCCACCGGCCGTTGATCCGCCGCCGTCACCCCCGCC
>JAJFLN010000714.1 GCA_021772705.1 Candidatus Cloacimonadota bacterium
TCTTGAACCAGGCTTGAAGCCTGATTGTAGTCGCGCTGCTCCCGGCTTTCCTTGAGCTCGGCCATCTGCTCCTTGCGGGTGCATGTCACCCAGGGGGTCGCGCATACGCGCGTGCGCGCGTGCGCGCGACCCCCTGGGTGACATGCACCCGTCCCCTGATCCCGCAGGTGTCGTTCTGGAGGCACTCGCGATAGCTATGTCGAATGCCGGTGCCGGTTCTCGGAGCCGTCAGTCCCTTCTCGAGGACACGGTCCAGGACGGAGAGCGGAACCTCAAATGGCTCTACATCAACCGTCCAGGACGGATCTCACCTTGGCGCCGAGCTGCTGGATCGTGAAGGGCTTGTCGAGAAAGGCGACCCCCTCCTGCAGGACTCCCCGGTCGGCGATCACGTCGCCTGGATATCCCGACATGTAGAGGACCTGGTAGCCGAGCCGCTCCAGGGCCCTCACCGCCAAGGCTCGGGTCATCTCGTTGTCCTCGACCACCATGATCGTCTCGCCCCCGCCCTCCGGGTTCGTCTTGCCGCCGGTCCGAGCCACGGGAGGGCTGGACCCGGCTTCGGCGAGGGGCAGGCGGATCTGGAAGGTGGTGCCGGAGCCGGGCTCGGAGTCCAGGGCGATGTGTCCCCGGTGCTGCTCGACGACCCCGAGCACCGTCGCCAGGCCGAGGCCGGTTCCGTGTCCCACCGGCTTGGTGGTGAAGAAGGGCTCGAACATGCGCTCCCGGGTCGCCCTGTCCATGCCGGCACCAGTGTCAGCGACTTCAAGAAAGACCCGGGCTTTCTCCGAGACCTCTTCGTCCCTGAAGGTTCAGACTCATCGTCGATCAGAAGGACCCCCGTCGCCTTCGAGCTTCCGTTTCCCACGGCGCCGGATCTCGAGAGCTGACTGCCATGCTTCAAGAAACGGGCTCCTCCCCACCGAACATCTCGCCCATGCGCTCTTTCTCGTCACCCATGCCATAGACGGGGCGGCCAGCCAGGATGCCCGAGACACCACGGAAGGCCTCCTTGATGTTCAAGCCCTTGCCATCGATGACGTACTCGCGGATCTGCTTGTCGTGCGAGGAACCGCGCATCTTCAGCACCATGAGGGCACGCCTCATCTGTCCCTGGAGCTCCACGTACCGGAGCATGATGATCGAGTCCGTGATGGTGGAGATGTGAGTCTCCGTGAGGGACTCGCTGCCCATTAGCATGGAGGTCGTGTTGCTGAACATGCCCGCCACTTCCTGGTGCTTGATGTGGCTGGTGATGCCGATGACGAACTCCCGGAAGCCCTTGACCGGGGCCACTCGCTCCAGGGCGGACATGCTGTCGACGGCGATGCGCTTGGGCTTGAATTCGTCGATGATCCTCTTCATGTTCAGAAGGTGGTCCTCGAGCCCGGCCGTCTCCGGATAGCTACAGACTATCTTGAGGAATCCCCGTTTCTCTGCGTCGACGTAATCGACCCCCCAGGATGCGGTATTACGCCGGAGCTGATCCGGGCTCTCCTCGAAGGCGAAGAGCAAGGCAGGTTCCTCGGCCTTGATGGCGGCACGGACGAACTCGGTGACCATGAGGGTCTTTCCCGTGCCCGTGGCGCCCGAGACCAGGATGATCGAGTCCCGGTACAGGCCGCCGCCGCACATGGTGTCCAGCTCCTTGCTGCCGGAAGAGATGCGGACATTGGAAGACTTCTGACAGAGTTCGATGGAGGAGAGGGGCATGATGTTGATGCCGTCGACGGCATCGATGGTGAAGGGAAACTCGCCCTTCTGGTGTGACGTCCCGCGATACTTGAGGATCTCGATGGTTCGCCGGCGTTGTTCCTGAACGAGCACGTTACGCACGATGAGGACGTTGTCGGCCACGAACTCCTCGATACCGAACCGGCCCACGGCGCCGTACTCTTCCGTGCGTTCGACGGTGATCACCGTGGTCACGCCGAGCAGGCGAAGAGCGCCGACGATACCGTGAATCTCTCGTCGCACGAGATTCGAGTCCGTGAATTGCGGGAAAATCGACCCCACGGAGTCCAGGGTGACTCGCCTGGCGCCCACCTTGCGAACAGCGTGCTCGATCCGGACCATCAGCGCCGAAAGGTTGTAGTTTCCGGTCTCCAGGATCTGCTCGCCCGGCGCGCGAGAGGCATCGACGAAGGCGACTCGCCCAGACTCCACGAGAGCCCCCAGGTCCCAGCCGAGGCTCTTGACGTTGCAGATCAGGTCAGCAGGTGTCTCCTCGAATGTGACGATGACGCCATTTTCCTCGTACTCACGCACGCCGGCGATGACGAACTGAAGACCGAAGATGGTCTTGCCCGCACCGGAAGTGCCGCTGATGATGGTGCTGCGATTGAGAGGCAGACCGCCGTCGGAGATGTTGTCGAAGCCAGGAATTCCGACCGGGACTTTCTGCAGCAAATTCGAGGCATCCTTGGTCTCGGTCATTCCTGGCCTCCCTTCTCGGTCCTGGCGGTTTCGACGAGGTCGAGACCCAGGAGCACCTTCTCGCGATCGCTCAGGTCTCCGATGATCTTGCGTATGGGGGTCGGAAGTCTTTTGACCAGGGTCGGCGTCGCCAGGATCTTCTCGTCTTCAGCGAGCTGAGGGTTCTCCAGGATGTCGATGACTTCGATGTCGTAGTCCTCCTCGTGGAATTGCGAAGTGCAGATCGCACGGAGGTTCTCGATGGCCCGGATCGAATGGGGCGTCCGGCCCGTGATGTAGAGTTTCAATCGATAAGTCACGCTGGCGTGTCTCCTTGGCGTGTGGGCTGCCGGGTACCCACCCGGTAGTGTTCGACGAGGCAGCCCATCATCTCCAGGGCCATGAGGCGAGCCTCGACGGCCATGGCAATGGCGGAGCCTTGAGGAAGTGGATGGGTCAGGGCCTCGACGGCGGCCATGTGGACGTCGATGAGATCCCGAGGTCCGGCGGCCAGATCGCCGAGCCGGCTGATGACGTGATTCATCTGGGCCCGGGGCTTGTCCTTCTTGAGGCGCAGGTGTTCGAGATAGTCATCGATGATCCCCCGGTAGACCCGCTCGATCTCGGCGAAGCTCTTCGGATCCCGCTGACGGATGGGGGTGATGCTGGCGGGGCTGTCAGCAGAGGACAGGGCGCGGAGGCGCTCGGTTGTCTGACGGGCTTCCTGGACCTGGAGGATCGCGGTTCGCTTGATCTCCTCTCGCATCTTGAAGAGGTCCACGAAGACGGCGACCTTGGAACGAAGGATCTCGGGGGCCACAGGCTTGAGGAGGTAGTCGACGGCTCCCAGTGAGTAGCCTCGTTTAATCTGATCCTGGTCGAAGGCGACTCCCGTGAGGAAGATGAGAGGCGTATGCTGGGAATGTTCGCGAGAACGGATCAACTCTGCGGTCTCGAAGCCGTCCATTCCAGGGAGGCGGATGTCCAGCAGGATCGCCGAGAAGTCCTGTCCGAGAAGCAGTTTCAGGCCGTCCTCCCCCGAGGGGGCGTGGACGAGGCTGTCGACGATGTTCTCGAGAAGGGCTCCCATGGTCAACGGGCTGTTGGGATCATCGTCGATGAGCAAAACTTGGATCGGGCTGACGGGGAGATCCGCCTCCTCGATGGCGTTCTTCATGGGAGTTCCTTCTGCAGAGGAGAGGGTCTGGCGGCGGACGAGGAGTCCGGGCAGAGACTGGCAATGTGGACGGCGAGATCCGGAAGACTGAGTGCGAGAGCCGTCGGCACGGCGGCCAGGGCGGCGGCGGGCATGATGGAACTCTCGGCGCTGGCCGGATACTGGACGAGCAGAGTGCCGCCGTTCCGGACGATGGCGGCGGCCCCTTCGGCACCATCGGCGCTGGATCCGGTGAGGATGACGGCCAGGACTCCCGGGCCGTGGATGTGAGCGGCGGATTCGAAGAGGACATCGATGGACGGCCGGGAGTAGTGAACGGGTGGGGCGGTGGATAGCTGGAAGCCATCCGGGCCGAGGAGCAGGTGGTAGCCGGCCGGGGCGAGGTGGACCTGTCCCGGTGTGATTGGGTACTTGTCTTCCACGTCCAGGACGGGGTGGGGAGAGCGGCTTGCGAGGGAGGTAGCAAGGGCATCGCTGTCTTCGCCGAGGCGGTGCTGGACCAGGACCATGGGTAGCGGGAAAGGAGCGGGCAGCGCAGCCAGGAGAATCGAGAGGGCCTGGTGGCCGCCGGAGGAGGCGCCCATGACGAGGACTTCGAACACCATCAGGCGACCTTCCTGAAGAGCTTCTCTGCGGCGTCGACGGCCTCATAGCGGTCTTCGTGGGGAGTAAAACGCATGGATTCACGCTTTCCAAGACCGAGGAATCCGAGTCGAAGCAGGCTCTCGTGGAACAGGGCGTGGACCCGGTCCTGCAGGGCCTTGTCGAAGTAGATCATCACGTTGCGGCAGAGTATGACATGGAAGTCGTTGAACCGGGCGTCAGAGACGAGGTTGTGGGTAGAGAAGACCAGGTTCGTCTTGAGGGAGGACCGGAGGACCGCGTTGTCGTAGTTGGCGCTGTAGTAGGAAGAGAAGGAGCCCGTGCCCCCTGCGCGGATGTAATTGGCGGTGTAATCGCGCATGGCACCGAGGGGGAAGATGCCGGTCTTGGCCTGCTGGATGACAACCTCGTCGATATCGGTGGCGTAGATGCGGCACCGGTCGTAAAGGGCATCCTCAGTGAGCAGGATGGCCAGGGAGTAGACCTCCTCACCGGTGGCGCATCCGGCGTGCCAGATGCGAATGAAGGGGTAGGTCCGGAGCAGGGGGACGACCTTGCTGCGAAAGACCTTGTAGAAGGCCGTGTCGCGGAACATGGACGTGACGTTGACCGTGAGGCCGAATAGCAGCCGTTGCATACACTCTGGATCGTGGAGCACCCGGTTCGTGAGGGCCGAGATGGTGTCCAGCTTCTCACTGGAAACGCGGTTGAGGATGCGCCGCCGCAAGGAGGGATAGGCATATCCCCGGAAATCGAGACCGTAGTGGCGGTGGATGCCTTCGAGCAGCAGCTCGATTTCGAGCGCTTCGAGGGCGCTGGTCTGGGTCGTGGGTGTCACGGGAGATCTGTTCCTAGCGATAGAGCCATACTCGGGTGAGGGAAAGGAGCTGCTCCGTGTCCACCGGCTTGGTCAGGTAGTCGGATCCTCCGGCGTCGATGAAGCGCTCCCGGTCGCCCTTCATGGCCTTGGCGGTAACGGCGATCACGGGCAGGTTGGCGAGGCTCTTCCGGGAACGGATGGCCCGGACGGTCTCGTAGCCGTCCATGTCGGGCATCATCACGTCCAGGAGGACGAGATCGACTTCCGGGTGCCCGTCGAGAAGTCCCAGGGCATCGGGTCCGTTTTCGGCATAGAACACCTTCACGTCGTGGCGCTCGAGAACACTGGTGAGGGCGAAGATGTTACGGACGTCATCGTCGACGATGAGGATCGTGGTGCCGCCGAGGATGGGATCCTTCTGGTGGACCTTCTTGAGTATGCGGCGCTTCGGCTCCGGGAGATCCGCCTCGACGCGGTGGAGGAAGAGGGCTGTTTCATCCAGCAACCGCTCCATGGACTTGACGTCCTTGATGATGATGGCCTCGGCGACGCGCCGCAGCTCCGTATCCTCTTCGTGAGTGAGCTCTCTGCCGGTGTAGACTAGGATTGGAATGGCGGCCAGTTTCTCGTTGGCCCGGATGGCGTCGATGAGCTCGAAGCCGCTCATTTCCGGGAGCCCCAGATCGATGACCAGGCAGTCGAAGGTCTCCTGCTCCAGGAGAGCGAGGGCCCCTTCGCCGGAGGCCACGGCCCGGGCCTCGACGTCGTGATTTCCGATCAGCTCGACGATGCTGTTGCGCTGTGCCTCGTCGTCCTCGACGATCAGCAGCCGCCGTACCGGGCGATCCACATAGGCCTTGAGATCGGTCAGGCTCTGCTGGAGCGCCTCCATGTCGGCCGGCTTGGCCAGGTAGCTGAGCGCCCCGAGAGTCAGGCAGCGCTTTCGTTGATCCTCGGCAGCGGAGATGATGTGCACCGGGATGTGGCGGGTCACCGGGTCGTGCTTGAGGCGGTCCAGGACCTGGATTCCGTCCATGGCTGGCAGCGCGAGGTCGAGGGTCATGGCGTCGGGATGGAGCTGCTTGGCCAGTCGCAGTCCCTCGTCGCCTCGCAAGGCGACGAGGCCCTTGAAGCCCTTTTCCCGGGCCAGGTCAAGGAGTATCCGTGCGAATGCAACGTCGTCCTCCAGGATGAGGAGGACCCGGTCACCGGGCTGGACTTGATTCCGGTCATCCGGGACCTCGGTCTGCACGGGAGGCGAGGTTTCTTTTGGTATGGAAGCGGAGATGGGCTTGGGGTCAGGGGCATGCTTGGGGCCGGGGCCGGGGCCACGGACCGACGCCAGAGGAACATAGCGCAAGGGAAGGTAGACGGTGAAGGTGCTGCCCTGGCCTACCTCACTCTCGAGGTGGATCTCGCCGCCGATCATTCTGACCACCTCGCGGCTGATGGATAGACCGAGGCCGGTGCCGCCATAGCGGCGGCTCGTTGAACCCTCGGCCTGCTGGAAGGCCTCGAAGATCACCATGCGCTTGTCCTCCGGGATTCCGATGCCTGTATCGGTGACGGCGAAAGCAACCACGGAATCTGCGGCATTGAGGATTGTGTGATCCGGGCTCCAGCCCTGGGTGGCCGGCGCGATCTTCAGGGTCACCTGGCCGCTCTCGGTGAACTTGAAGGCGTTGGAGAGCATGTTCTTCAGTACCTGCTTGAGGCGCTTGGAATCCGTGTTGAGTGACTCCGGAAGCTGCTCGGCAAGCTGGACATCAAAGCCGAGGTTCTTCTCGTTGGCGACTTGATGGAAGCTGCGGTTCACGAACTCGACCAGGTCGTCGAAGAAGATCGAGCTGGCCTCGACGGAGACAGTCCCGGACTCGATCTTGGCGAGGTCGAGTATCTCGTTGATGAGTTCGAGCAGGTCGGCGCCGGAGGACTGAATCGTCTCGGCGAACTCCATCTGCTTCTCCGTGAGGTTGCCGTCCTCGTTCTCACTCATGAGTCTGGAGAGGATCAACATCGAGTTGAGCGGTGTGCGCAGCTCATGGGACATGTTGGCCAGGAACTCCGACTTGTACTTGGAGGTGAGGGCGAGCTGCTCGGCCTTCTCCTGCAGACCGGAGCGTGCTGATTCGACGTCCAGCTTCTGTGTGGCCAGGAGCTGAGCCTTCTCCTCCAGCTCCTCATTGGTCTGCTGAAGCTCATCCTGCTTGGTCTTCAACAGCTCTTCCGAGGCCCGGAGCTCCCCGGCCTGCTGCTCGAGCTGCTGGTTGGACTCAGTGAGCTCCTCTTGCTGCGTCTGGAGCTCCTCGGTCAGTGTCTGGGAATCCTTGAGCAGCTGCTCGGTGCGGATGTTTGCGGCGATGCTCGAGAGGCCGATTCCCATGACGTCGGCGAGCTGATCGACGAAGGTGAGTTGAATCTCCGTGAAAGAATTGAATGTGGCCAGCTCGACGACGCCCTTCATCTGCCCCTCGAAGATCACGGGGAAGACCACCACCGAGAGCGGAGTCGCCTCCCCCAGTCCGGAGCTGATCTTGACGTAGTCCGTGGGTACGTTGGTGAGGGTAATACGCTTCTTCTCGAAGGCGCACTGACCCACCAGCCCCTCTGAGATCCGGTACGCCTTGGAGAGGTGCTTGCGCTCGGTGTAGGCGTAGGACGCGACCAGATTGAGGACCGCTTCACTGGCCTCGGTGTCGTTGAGGTAGAAGACGCCGTGCTTGATATCGAGGGTGCTCGCCAGCTCGGAGAGCACCAGGTTAGCGACTTCCGTGATGTCCTTCTGTCCCTGCATCAGGCCTGTGAAGCGGGCCAGGTTCGTCTTGAGCCAGTCCTGTTCGGAGTTGATGACCGTGGTCTCCCGAAGGGAACCGATCATCTTGTTGACCGTATCCTTGAGCAGGGCGACTTCTCCCGATGCCTCGACGGTGATTGCCCGGGTCAGATCCCCTTCCGTGACGGAGGTGGCCACCTCGCTGATGGCCCGGACCTGGCTGGTGAGATTGCTGGCCAGGAGGTTGACGTTTCCTGTCAGGTCCCGCCAGACACCCTGGGCGTCGGGGACTCTCGCCTCGCCGCCGAGGCGGCCCTCGACGCCGACCTCTCTGGCCACGGTGGTGACCTGATCGGCGAAGGTCGAGAGGGTATCGGTCATGAGGTTGATGGTGTCCGCCAGTTCGGCCACTTCGCCGCGAGCCTGGAGGGCCACCTTGCGCCTCAGATCACCGCTGCCCACAGCCGTGATGACCCGGGCGATGCCCCGCACCTGGTCCGTCAGGTTGTTGGACATGGTGTTGACGTTGTCGGTCAGATCCTTCCAGACACCGGCCACTCCGGGCACATTGGCCTGGCCGCCCAGGACGCCTTCGGTGCCGACCTCCCGGGCCACCCGGGTGACCTCACCGGAGAAGGCGTTGAGCTGGTCGACCATGGTGTTCATGCCGTCCTTGAGCAACAGGATCTCGCCCTTGACGTCGATGGTGATCTTCTGGGAGAGGTCGCCGCTGCCGATGGCCGTGGCAACCCGGGCGATGTTTCGCACCTGGTTGGTCAGGTTCGAGGCCATCCGGTTGACGTTGTCCGTCAGGTCCTTCCAGACACCGGCCACACCGGGAACGTCGGCCTGGCCTCCCAGGATTCCCTCGACTCCAATCTGCTGGGCGACGCGGGTCACCTCGGAGGAGAAGGAGCGCAGCTGATCCACCATCAAGTTGATGGTCTCCTTGAGGTCGAGGATCTCGCCCTTGACCTCCACGGTGACCTTCTGGGAGAGGTCACCGCTGCCAATTGCAGTGGAGACCCTGGCGATGTCCCGGACCTGGCTGGTCAGATTGGAGGCCATGGTGTTGACGTTGTCGGTCAGGTCCTTCCAGACGCCGGCCACGCCGGGCACCTCGGCCTGGCCGCCCAGCCCCCCTTCGGTACCGACCTCCCGGGCGACCCGGGTGACCTCTGTGGAGAAGGCTGTCAGCTGCTCCACCATGTTGTTGAGGGTGTCCTTGAGTTCGAGGATCTCGCCCTTGACCTCCACGGTGATCATCTGGGAGAGGTCTCCGTTGGCCACAGCGGTGGCGACCTGGGCGATGTTACGCACCTGGCTGGTCAGGTTGGAGGCCATGGTGTTGACGTTGTCCGTCAGTTCCCGCCAGGTTCCCCTGGCCCCGGGAACATCGGCCTGGCCTCCCAGCACGCCCTCCGTACCCACGTCCCGGGCCATGCGAGTGACCTCTCCGGAGAAGGCGTTCAGCTGCTCCACCATGTTGTTGAGGGTGTCCTTGAGTTCGAGCATCTCACCCTTCACCTCGACGGTGACGTTCTGGGTGAGATCGCCGTTGGAGACGGCGGTGGCGACCTGAGCGATGTCCCGGACCTGGCTGGTGAGGTTGGAGGCCATGGCGTTGACATTGTCCGTCAAGTCCTTCCAGACGCCGGCCACGCCAGGTACGTCGGCCTGGCCGCCCAGGACACCTTCGGTACCGACGTCACGGGCCACACGGGTGACCTCGTCGGAGAAGGAGTTGAGCTGCTCCACCATATCGTTGATGGTGTCCTTCAGTTCCAGGATCTCGCCCTTGACCTCGACGGTGATCTTCTGGCTGAGATCGCCTCGGGCCACGGCGGTGGTGACCTGAGCGATGTCCCGGACCTGGCTGGTCAGATTGGAAGCCAGAGCGTTGACGTTGTCTGTCAGATCCCGCCAGATGCCCCTGGCGCCGGGAACGTCTGCCTGTCCGCCCAGTACACCCTCGGTGCCCACGTCGCGAGCCACCCGGGTGACCTCACCGGAGAAGGCGTTGAGCTGCTCCACCATGTTGTTGAGGGTTTCCTTGAGCTTCAGGATCTCGCCCTTGACCTCCACGGTGATCTGCTGGCTGAGATCGCCGTTGGCCACGGCTGTGGCGACCTGAGCGATGTCCCTGACCTGGCTGGTGAGGTTGGAGGCCATGGCGTTGACGTTGTCCGTCAGGTCCTTCCAGACGCCGGCCACGCCGGCAACTTCCGCCCGGCCGCCCAGCACGCCCTCGGTGCCCACGTCCCGGGCCACCCTGGTGACTTCCGTGGAGAAGGCCGTGAGCTGGTCCACCATGAGGTTGATGGTGTCCTTCAAGTCCAGGACCTCCCCCTTGACCTCCACGGTGATCTTCTGGCTGAGATCGCCTCGAGCCACGGCGGTGGTGACCTGAGCGATGTCCCGGACCTGGCTGGTCAGGTTGGAGGCCATGGTGTTGACGTTCTCCGTCAGGTCCTTCCAGACCCCGGCCACACCGGCGACCTTGGCCTGGCCGCCCAGCACGCCCTCCGTACCCACGTCTCGGGCCACCCGAGTGACCTCGTTGGAGAAGGCATTGAGCTGTTCCACCATGGCATTGATGGTGTCCTTGAGCTGGAGCACCTCGCCCTTGACCTCGACGGTGATCTTCTGGTTCAGGTCGCCGCTGGCCACGGCGGTGGCGACCTGGGCGATGTTGCGCACCTGGTTGGTCAGGTTGGAGGCCATGGTGTTGACGTTGTCCGTCAGATCCCGCCAGGTCCCCTTGGCGCCGGGAACGTCTGCCTGACCGCCCAGCATGCCTTCGGTGCCCACGTCCCGGGCCACTCGTGTGACTTCCCCGGAGAAGGCGTTGAGCTGATCCACCATGTTGTTGATGGTGCCCTTGAGTTCCAGGATCTCGCCCTTGACCTCGACGGCCACCTTCTGGTTGAGGTCGCCGTTGGCCACGGCCGTGGCGACCTGAGCGATGTCCCGGACCTGGCTGGTGAGGTTGGAGGCCATGGCGTTGACGTTGTCCGTCAGGTCCCGCCAGACACCGGTGACATCAGGCACCTGGGCCTGTCCTCCGAGAATCCCGTCGGTGCCCACCTCTCGGGCCACTCTTGTGACCTCGCTGGAGAAGGCCCGAAGCTGGCTGACCATCCGATTGACGATCCGCGCGGCCTTGAGGAACTCGCCCTTGATCGGGTTGCCGTCGACGTCCAGCGGCACCTCCTGGGACAGGACTCCCCGGGACACGGCGTCAATGACCCGGGTCAGCTCCGTGGTGGGCTGACCCAGACCGGAGATCAGGGCGTTGACGGAATCGATACCCATCGACCAGCCGCCCACGGCGCCATCGAGTGAGGAACGTTCTGACAGACGGCCTTCCCTGCCCACGACCGAGGACATCCGATCCAGCTCCGTCAGGAAACGGCCCTCGAGATCGATGACGTCGTTCAGTGTGTCGTAGACCTTGCCCGTGATGCCCGTGGCGTCCAGAGGCATGCGGAAACTGAAATCACCGCGCTTGATGGCTGTGAGGGCCGTGAGAAGGAGATGTGCATCGACGGTTTCACCGCCGGATCGACGAGGCTGAGAGGCGGCGGACTGCAGGGTGGTGCCGGAATCGGGTGAAACTGGAGCGGCCTTGGCCGCGGGCTTCGCAGTGCCTGAGGGCTGATTGCCGTCGGTGGAGGTGGCTGCGGGCGACTTGGGGCCGGGCGTCTTCTTACGAGTGGCCATGAGTTTCTTTCGCTAGATAGCATCGGGGGAGCGGGACGGGCTGTCCACGGGTGTGAGGGGCTTCAATCTGGTGAGCTGGGGCAACTGAAACAGGCATGGCCGCAAACGCCGTGCCGGCGCTGGGCGAGCGACTACGTCGATGAACCGGCGTCCTCGGATGCCGGCAAGGTGCGGGGTGGATCGAGAACACCGTCTCGCGGGGCGAAAGGACGAACCGACAGGTGGCACTGGAATGCCGACAGATGATTTCAACCTACCCCCTCGCCTTGACGTGTCACGGCGAGTCCTGTGCCTTCGTCACGGCTCACGCCGTTCACCGGAATGGTGAAACTGAATCTGGTGCCCCGTCCATTCGGGCTTTCCAGCCAGATCCGGCCTCCGTGAGCCTCGATCAAATCCTTGCAGATCGCCAGACCGAGGCCGCTCCCGTGGGACTTCCCCCTCTGTTGTGAACCACGCTGGAAGCGATCGAAGATCCCGTCTCGATCGGCAGCAGGAATGCCGGCTCCTTGATCGGCTACATCGACCCGGACGTGAGCATCGTCGGCCATCGATGCCGCCAGGGTGATGGTGCCCTCCTCCTCGGAGTACTTGATGGCGTTGCTCACCAGGTTCTCCAGGACGTGGACGATCTTGAACGGATCGCAGAAGACCTCCGGCAACGGAGGGGTTTCGGAGAGTTGCAAGGTCTGGCGACGGTCGAGGGCCAACCGCTCCAGATCTCGAGTACAGTGCCGCAGCAGCGCGCCCAGGTCAGTGGGTTGCAGGATGACGTCCATCTTGTCGGACTCGATTGCGAAGAGGTGCATCAACCTGTCCAGCCGGCGGAGGAGCTTCGCTCCACTTCGCTGGCACACCTTGAGCCAGTCTCTCCGCTGGTCCGGAGACGCCTGCAGGTTGTTCATGTGATGGTCCAGGGAGAGCAACATGGTGGAGAGAGGCAGACGCAGGTCGTGGGTGGACATCGTATAGATCTCGGCATTCAGCCGGGTGAGTCCTTCCAGCTTCTCGACGGTCTCATCGAAGTGGAGCAGCACTTCGCTGAAGGGGCCCTCTCGAAGTTCCCCGGGAAGGTCGGTGCCAACCCTCGTGTCGAGGTGGCCTTCGGCCAGCAGGCGGAAGGATTCCTGCAGTCGTGCGAGCACAGAGCCCACCCGGGACTGGAGCTTCTCCCGTTCCATCTCGGCCTGGCGCCGGCCTGTCACGTCCCGCAAGGACGCGATGTAGACCGGTCGTCCCATCCACTCCGTGTCGACGACTCTCATCTCCGAGAGTCGCTGCTTTCCCTGAGTATCCACGATGTCCACTTCCGTGGTCTCCCCGCTGAATGACGGGATTCCCAGTTCAAGGCCCATCAAATCCTCAGCCCGACGACCCAGCAAGGTTTCAGCTGCGGGATTGCAGTAGAGCACGACGCCTTCACGATCCAGCACCAGCACGCCGTCCACGTTCTTGACGATCAGATCCTCGAAGGAGTGCTTCGCCTGCTCCGCCTCCCGGAGGGCCTGGCTCATTCTGGAGCGCATCTGATGGCGCTCCGTGGCGTAGGAGACGGCCCGGACGAGTTCGTTCCCGTTGAGATCGCTCTTGATCAGGAAGTCCTGAGCGCCCTGACGAAGCGCTTCCATGTGGAATTGCTGGTCGCCCATGCCGCTGAGTACCACCACGGGACATCTGTCCCGCAGCACCGCCTGGACGGAGTGAAGGGTCGGTAGACCCGAGGTTCCGGGGAGGTTCAGGTCCAGGAGCAGGACGTCGAACTCCTCGGATCCGATCCGGTCGAGAGCCTTGTCGAAGCAGGGCTCGTGTGAGAGCCGATACGCCTCGGCTGCTTCTTGAAGAAGAAGCACCACGTACTGGGCAAACGCCTCGTCGTCCTCGACGAGAAGTATCCTCAGATTGTCCACTCCGCTTCGCGACCCCCCGGCCTCGAATGCCCTTCATGACACGCGAAAGACCGAAAAAGACCTCATTCCCCCCCGCTCGGATGGCGGGCGAACTCCCAGCATGTAGTCTAGCAGGACGGCCGATTGAACGCTACGGTCTCGAGTGCTGAAAATCGCGCTGCTGCGAGATCAAAGGGGGATCCGGGGACACACGCCTGGACCCGAATTCCTGAGCTACCTGTGCTGCCTGGCAGCCGAAGGCGAATTCGGGTCCAGTCGTGTGTCCCGAAAGCGGCGGGAGACCGCCGAGGTGTAGCGAGTGAAAGTCTTGCACAGTGAAGGTTTAGCGAACCGCGCTGACCCCGAGTCATGCGGCGGCGGTCGAGAGGCCGCGGCTGAA
>JAJFLN010000715.1 GCA_021772705.1 Candidatus Cloacimonadota bacterium
TTCGGCAGCTGGATGTCGTAGACGTGGCTTCCGGCCAGTGGCTCCGTGGACGGGTGTTTGCCAATCTCGAGCACCACGAAGCCCTCTTCGCGGAGGAGGCACTCCTTCATTGCCAACTCGTCTCCAGCGGCGAGCCAGTCCGGCAGGAAGGTTCCCGATTCGAGCTTGCGAGCGATCTGGGACAGCATGTGCAGGTGCCGCGCCGGGTCGCCCTCGGGGCTGACGAGGAACGTGATGCCATGTATCGGTGCCGCCGGCGCCTCGCCGCCCCACTCCTGGGCGTTCTCTGCCACATGGATGCCGGCCCGCGAACGGGCCAGCACCAGCAGGGGCGTGGCGATCTTCGGTGAGCGCAGATGGGGAATGGCCAGGCCGCCGATGACCACAGTCGCGCCGAATCGGGTGCGCTGAAGGACTGCTTCGACAAGCCGATCCGGATCCGAATCGATCCGCTCGGCCAGGGGGAGTGCCATCCGGCGCATAGCCTCCTCGAAAGAGCACTCCGGATCCAGCTCCAGAATGTGCGCGCGAGCTACGGCCTCGTCGAAGGGGTCGAAGTCGAGCAGTCCTCGATCGCGCAGCAGACTCACGATCTCCGAGGAGGGATCGAGGGCCCGGTTCTTGTCATGGTACTTGTCCGTGAGCTCCTCCCACTCGATGGCCACCAGATCTCCGAGATCCTGACGTTGGGCCTCCCAGTTTGCGAGCAGATCCAGGCATGCATGGTCGATGTAGTCGAGCTCCTGGATGTGGAGATGGACCTCGTGGTCCACTGGCAGAGACTCCAGCGCCGAGGCGAGCTGGGGCAAACGGATGAAGGTGGCGCTGCCCCGTAGCTGGACGTCGATGCGGCGGTCGGAGTCCTTCGTCTCCACGACGACCTCCAGGTGCGAGAAGGTGTAGAGCAACTTTGCTATGGAGAGGCCGAAGCCGATCATCAGGCCCGTCAGCAGATTGAGGCTGACGATGGAGACGACGGTGGCGAGGTAGATCGCCACCTCGCTGCGCCCATACTCGGCGAGCTCCCGCAGGGGCGTGTTGGCTACGAGCTTCCAGCCAATGTAGACGAGCACGCCGGCCAGGCTCGCTGTGGGGATCAACTCGAGGACGCCGGGAAAGCTCACGACCAGGACCAGCAGCGCGGCGCCGTTGACGATCCCGGCGGCCCGGGTCCGCGCGCCAGCCTCGACGTTGGCCGTGCTCCGGGTGATAACACCCGTCGTCGGCAGGCTGCCGAGGACGCCGCAGACCATGTTTCCGACGCCCTGTCCGAAGAGCTCGCGATCGTAGTCGGTCCTCGGACCGCCGTGCATCCGATCGACGGCGGTGGAGCAGAGCAGGGTCTCGGCGCTAGCGACGACGGCCAGGGTCAGGGCCGCCGCCAGGATGCCTCCGTCCGAGAGGCCCTGAATAGATTCGAAGGAGGGCAGGTGGATCGAGTCGAGGAGGGTGCCGGCGAGAGAGACCGTCTTGATCGGCAGCTCCATGACGTGTGCTGCCGCAGTGGCGACCACCACAGCCACGAGCGGCGCCGGGAGGAGCTTCGGGGTCCAGTCCTTCAGGAAGTGCATCACCACGATGACGACCAGGGTGAGGATGCCGATCGCCGCCGCGAGGTGGTGGCTCGTGTCCGGGACCGGGGTGAGCCCCTTCCAGACTGCCATCGGGATGGTGGTGATGTTCTGCAGGCCCGTGGACTTGGGAGCGTCGTCGACCATCACGTGGAACTGGGAGGCGAAGATGAGGACGCCGATCCCCGCGAGCATGCCTCGGATCACTGCCGGTGACACGGCCCGGAACCACTGCCCCAGCCGGAGGCGTCCGGCGACGATCTGCAGAGCCCCGGCGACGAGCACCACCATGCCGAGAGAGCCGAGTCCGTGGCGATTCACCAGGTCCATCACGATCACCGCCAGGCCCGCGGAGGGTCCCGTGATCTGGAGCTGGCATCCGCCGAGCAAGCCCGTGACGACTCCGCCGACGATCGCCGTGATGAGGCCGTAGGCCGGGGGAACGCCGGAGGCGATCGCGATCCCCATGGAGAGCGGGATCGAGACGAGCATGACCACCATGGCTGCCGAGAGATCCGGTCCAAGGCCCGGTCGGACGTCGATGTTCCGATTCTCCGTCACTGGCGGCTTACCCCCTCTCGCCTCTGCCGAATCCCCAGTCTGCAATTGTCTGATGCTGACTTCTCAATTCCCATCTTGCGTTCCTCCGATTCCGGTCTCCAGTCGCCGGTTCGTCTCCCCTCATTGGGTGTGGTCACGTTACACGGGCAGAGGCGGCAGCGCCAATGAAACGGGCCGAAATGTGCCGATAGCCATGGGTGGTCACGAGGCACCGCCCCTGACCGGCGGTCTGAAGAAGACGACCGAAGGGCATTCGAACTCCCGTCGCTCCCTCCTGCCACAAGTTTCTTCCATTCGTAGTAAACTTGTGATATCTTCCCGTGCACCTCGGAGCCTCGGTCTCGAGGCACGAGTCGGGCCTATGTCTGGCCGGACCTAGCGAGGGTGGTGAAACTGGTAGACACGCTAGATTTAGGATCTAGTGGGGAAACCCGTGGGGGTTCGAGTCCCCCCCTTCGCACGCCGCCTCGAAAGGAACGGTTGACCCGGTTCAGGAAATCAGTCAGAGAGACGAGCGGAAGTAGCTCAGTGGTAGAGCACCTCGTTGCCAACGAGGATGTCGCGGGTTCAAGTCCCGTCTTCCGCTCCACACTCTCCTTACCGTGGAACGAGACGCGAGGGCGAAAGAGGTCGTGGATAACCGACTCGAGGCATGCCACGATTGCGCTGCCTGTCGGGTCTTACCAGTGAGGAACGGCTGACTCCACAATGTCTGCCGGGTCTGATCAGTCGGAGGAGCGCCATGGCTGAAGCCGAGGCCAGAGAATTCGAGATCAAGGAGCAGAAGGTTGAGGACAACGTCCTCACGATGAAGGTGGAAGTCGGCAAGCAGGTCGTCTCGGGAGCCTTCAAGAGAGTCCACCGCATCGTCGCGGGACAGGTCAAGGTTCCGGGCTTCCGGTCCGGCAAGATCCCCATGCCTGTTCTGGTGAACCACGTGGGCAAGGACAACTTCCTCAAGGAAGTTCGTCGCGAGCTGCTGCCCCATTTCTATTACACCGCTATCGAGGAGCTGTCCCAGCGGCCCATCTCGAACGTGACCTTCGAGGACGAGAGCCTGACCCAGGGCGAGGTCTTCTCCTTCTCTGCTAAGGTGGCTGTTTCGCCCAGGGTGGAGCTGGCCGAGTACGACTCCATGCAGGTCGAGAAACCTGGGTCCGTCGAGGTCCAGGATTCCGAGATCGATGAGCGGATCAATGTCCTGAGGGGCCGCTTCGCCAAGACCGAGGCCGCTCCGGACAAGAAAGCCGAGAGCGGCGATCTGGCGCTTGTGAATATCGACGTCACCATCGATGGCGAGGAGTACCAGACCCTCAGCCGCCGGAACGTCACGATGGAACTCGGCAAGAACCAGTACCTGGAGGGCTTCGACGCCCAGGTGGTTGGCCACGGCAAGGGCGAAGTGCTGGAGTTCCCCATGAAGCTCGAGGGTGAGAAGACCCCGGAGCATCTGCGCGGTAAGGATGCCGCTTTCAAGGTGACATTGAAGGCTGTCCGGACCTCTGAGTTGCCGGCCATAGCTGACGACTTCGCCAAGGATCTGGGTTTCACGGATCTGGCGGCGCTGCGAGAGAAGCTCACGGCGGATCTGAAGGGCGAGAAGTCTCAGAAGAGCGAGGGGGAGGCCGTGAAGGCCCTCCAGAAGGCGCTGATCTCGCAGGTCTCGGTGGAACCGCCGAAGGAGACCGTTGAGAGCCGAATCGACGACTACGTCATTCGGGTCAAAGAGCAGGCGATGAAGAAGGGTGTCTCCTTCGAGACCATGCTCAAGGAACAGGGCAAGACGGAAGATCAGCTCCGGCAGGAGACTCAGGAGACGGTTGTTGAAGAGCTGAAGCTCGAGTTTGCCCTCGACGCCGTGGCGGAGCGGGAAGATATCAAGGTCTCCGACGAGGAAGTGGAGCACCGGGTCATGGCCATGGCTCGCATGATGGGCAAGAAGGCCGAAGAGGTCATGGACATGCTCGACCAGGCCGGCAGCCGTATCCTGACGAAGCAGGACATCGTGCGCGAGCACGCCCTGGAACGTCTGAAGGCGAAGGTGCTAGGAATCTCTGAACCCGAGGGCCATGAGGGTCACGACCATCACGGCCACCACCAGCATTCCCACGGGTGATTGAGGTAGCGTTTCAATGAAGTCTTCGGAGGAGGTTCATTCGTGCTGATTCCCATGGTGGTCGAGCAGACCAGTCGCGGCGAGCGTGCCTACGACATCTATTCCCGTCTGCTGAAGGACCACATAATATTTCTTGGCTCCGAAGTTTCAGACGAACTGGCCAATCTGATCATCGCGCAGTTGCTGTTCCTGGAGGCCGAAGATCCCGAGAGGGACATCTCGTTTTACATCAACAGCCCCGGTGGTTCCGTCACCGGTGGGTTGGCGATCTACGACACGATGAACTATATTAGGCCTGACATCTCCACGATATGCATCGGCCAAGCAGCGAGCATGGGAGCTGTACTTCTCGCTGCAGGAACCCCTGGAAAGCGCTACGCTTTGCCTCATTCCACCGTCATGATTCACCAGCCTCTCGGAGGCGCATCCGGACAGGCCTCGGACATCGAGATCCGAGCCCATGAAATCCTCCGGATTCGCCGGGAACTCAACGACATTCTGGTGCAGCACACGGGTCAACCGCTGAAACGTATCGAGAAGGACTCCGACCGGGACTTCTACATGACGTCCTGGCAAGCCAAGGAATACGGAATCATCGACAAGGTCTACACCCGGGGCGAATCAGACGCCGGATCCGAGGGGAACGACTGAGCATGTTCAACAAGACCCACTACAAGTGTTCGTTCTGCGGCAAGACCCAGAACCAGGTCCGGAAACTGATCGCCGGTCCGGATGTGTACATCTGCGACGGCTGCATCGACCTCTGCAACGAGATCATCCTCGAGGAGCTCGAAGAAGACGTTCAGACCACGGGACCCAAGCTGCCGAACCCGAAGATCATCCACAAGCAGCTCTCGGATTACATCATCGGGCAAGAACGAGCCAAGAAGGTGCTGGCCGTTTCGGTCTACAACCACTACAAGCGGGTCAATTCGAAGATGAAGCCCGATGAAGTGGAGCTCGAGAAGGCCAACATCCTGCTCATCGGACCCACCGGTAGCGGTAAGACCCTCTTCGCCAAGACCATGGCGAAGATCCTCGATGTGCCATTCTGCATCGCCGACGCCACCACCCTCACCGAGGCCGGTTACGTCGGTGACGACGCCGAGACAGTTCTCCTCAAGCTGATCCAGGACGCCGATTACGACGTGAGCAAGGCCGAGAAGGGCATCGTCTACATCGACGAGATCGATAAGATCGCCCGCAAGGGAGAGAACACCTCGATCACCCGGGACGTCTCCGGCGAAGGTGTGCAGCAGGCCCTGTTGAAGATCATCGAGGGAACCATCTCCAATGTCCCACCCCAAGGCGGACGCAAACACCCCCACCAGGAGATGATTCAGGTCGACACGACCAACATCCTCTTCATCTGCGGAGGCGCCTTCGAAGGCCTGGACAGCATCATCGCCAAGCGCCTCCACAACAGCACCATGGGTTTCGGGGCCAAGTCGATGAAGGGCTCCAAGCGCTCTATCGGTGAGATGCTCTCCCAGGTGGAGCCCGAGGATCTGCTCCGATTCGGACTGATCCCCGAGTTCATCGGTCGCCTCCCCACTGCCGTCACTCTCAACGAACTCTCTGTGAAGGCTCTCGAGCAGATCCTGACGGAGCCGAAGAACGCCCTGATCAAGCAGTATCAGAAACTCTTCGAGATGGAGGGCGTGAAGCTCAATTTCACCCCGGGCTCCCTAAGGGCTATGGCCGCCAAGGCCCAGAGCAAGAACACCGGCGCTCGAGCCCTCCGGTCCATCCTGGAAGAGCTCATGCTCGACATCATGTACGAACTGCCTTCCCGAAAGGACATGAAGGAGTACGTCGTGACGGAAGAGCAGGTCTACGGCGAGAATCGAGAGCTTCGAAGCGTCGGGCAGTCTGCTTGATCAGACTTCGGACCTCGGACTTCGGGCCTCGGGAAAGACCGGGGGGTAGCGAGTTGCATGTTTGTGCGTCACGACGCTTGACACCGAAGAGTCTTGGCGAACTTGCCCGTAGCCCGTAGCCCAACTACGGCTGGCTGTAGTAATCTGTCGGCAGCGTGAAGGTCGTTACCCCGGAACAGATGGCTGCCATCGATCGCGAGGCGATTCAGGAGCGGCGTATCCCGGGACTTCTGCTCATGGAGCACGCAGGCCTCAAGGTCTGCAGGGTCCTGGAACAGGAGGTGCCGGACTGGCGGGACCAGAAGTTTCTCGTCGTCGCAGGCACGGGGAACAACGGGGGGGACGGGTTTGTCATCGCCAGGGACCTGGCCAGGGCCGGTGCCATCGTCGGTGTCGAGCTCGTCAGGGGAGATGAGAAGATCCGCGGCGACGCTCGGACCAACCTGGACGCTCTGGAAGCCTATGACATCGAGGTGTTCCACGCCAAGCCTGGGAACCGGCTCAAGACGCTGCTGGCCGATGCCACGGTGATCATCGACTGCATGCTCGGAACCGGCTTCCGAGGGGAGCTGGCTCCGGACATCCTGCGTGCCGTGAAGTGCATCAACGCCGCTGTCGCTCTCGATCCCCGCAAGACCGTTATCGCCGTCGATGTGCCCACGGGCCTGGACGCCACTGCGGGCCGGGTTCTCTCGGAGGCGGTGAAGGCCGACTTCACCGTCACCATGGGCTTGCCGAAGGTCGGGTTCTTCCTCTATCCGGCACCGGACTACCTGGGTAAGCTCCATGTCGCCGAGATCGGCTTCCCCCCGACTCTTCTGCAGGATCCGGAGATCCGTTCCGAACTGAGACTCGGGTTCGAGCTGTCCGGCCTCGTCCCTCGGCGTCGTGCTGACGCACATAAAGGAAATCACGGAAGAGTCCTCATCATTGGCGGCTCCAGGGGCATGGTGGGGGCCGCTGTTCTCTCGGCCCGGGCGGCGCTGCGGGCCGGGGCTGGCCTGGTTCGCCTCGTCGTTCCCGATTCCCAGCAGATCCCGGCGGCCTCTCTGGCTCCGGAAGTGATGGTCACGGCGGCGCCGGACTCGCCAGAGGGCACCTTCTCGGCGGAGTCGGCCCAGGACCTCCTGGAGTTGGCCGAGTGGGCTGACACGGTCCTCATCGGGCCCGGACTCGGCCGGAGACCGGAAGTGACCTCTCTGGTGCGAGAGCTGGTGGGAGCGATCCGCAAGCCCCTTGTCCTCGATGCTGACGCTCTGCATGCCCTCGAGCCCCGGAAAGGGCTGCCCGACGGCGATTTCATCGCCACACCGCACGCCGGGGAGCTGTCTCATCTGCTGGCGACGACGACGGAGGAGATCCGACGGAGCCGGATCGAGAGGGTCCTCGAGGCTGCCCGGCTCTCGGGGGCAACGGTGGTGCTCAAGGGCGCTTACTCGCTGGTTGCCTGTCCCGATGGCAAGTACTCCATCAATCCCACCGGCAGTCCCGGTCTCGCCACGGCCGGAACGGGAGACGTGCTGGCCGGCATGATCGCCGCCTTTCGCGCCAGCGCCGGCCTCCAGTCCTATCAGGCACTTCAGTTGGCCTGTTACCTCCACGGGCTGGCAGGAGACCTGGCCGAGGAGTCACGGGGAACCCTGTCCATGATTGCCCCGGACTTGCTCGAGGAACTGCCCAGGGCGTTCCGCATCCTCCAGGATGCCAGAGGACCGACGGACTACGACAAGGTGCGGCTGATTTGACCGCTCGCCGGTAGCCGGCCCAGATCCCGGTGGCCCGGGAAGCCCTGCCTCCCGCCGTTCTCGGACTCAGCGGATTCCATATTCCCTCGGATCTGCCGATGATTTGAATGGTAGTCTCCGACTCGGTCTCTTCCTTCCAGCCTGTTCCTGCAGGTTTCACAACCCATAGCAACCATGCTCATCTCTCTCCGAAACCTCTCCCTCACCTATTCCGCCGAGGTCCAGGTCGATGCCCTGCAGGCAGTCGACCTCGACATCGACCGGGGCGAGATGCTTGCCCTGGTGGGAGCCTCCGGCTCGGGCAAGTCGACCCTCCTGTCACTTCTGGGTCTGCTCAAGCAACCAACTGGTGGCGAGTACTACTTCGATGGCCAGGACACCCGAACCCTGTCCGAGGATGAGACTTGCCGGCTCCGGAACCGGAGCATCGGGTTCATCTTTCAGCATCATCTGCTGTTGCCGGAGCTGACTGCCCTCGAAAACGTTGCCATCGCCCAGGTCCTGAGCGGCAAGGACAGCTGGGGCAATGCTCTGAAGAAGGCCGCCAAGCTGCTCGATGCTCTGGAGATGTCCCATCGGGTCAATCATCATGCCCGGCAGATGTCCGGTGGAGAACAGCAGAGAGTCGCCATCGCCCGGGCCTTGATCAACAATCCGGCAGTGATCCTCGCCGATGAGCCCACAGGGAACCTGGACTCCGAGAACAGTCGCCGTTTGCTGGCGATCTTCCGCTCCCTGTTCGGGAAGGGGGATTACACCCTCATCGTGGCGACCCACAGCCCCGCCGTGGCCCGGATCTGCCCGAGGAAGCTCGTGATCCGTGACGGCGTGGTGACGACGGAAGAGAAGTCCGAGGAGAGCGAGCCCGTTCCCCTGGCACGAGCCGTGGGCGCCTGACCCGAGTCGCCTGGCGACCGTTCGACCATCCACTCCGGAGCATTGAACCCCTCGCTGTTGGCCCGGACCATCGCCCGGCCCTCTTTGGTCCAAAGGCTCTCCACACCCGGCCGTCCGATCCAGCCGACCTCCGGATCCCGGAGGTAGAAGCTCGGGAACTGGAACCCGCAGATTCGGAGTCCCGCCTCGAACACGAGCAGGACCAGACCCCAGGTGACGACGACGAAGAGCGGGACGAGGGAACGCCTTCGGTGTAGCGTGTCGGATTTCGTGTCGTTTCTCACGGTTCGAATGGGTGTCTAGCTCCGCAGTGTTGGTTCACCGAGAGATACGCGAGCGACGGAGAGATGTCCGCCCCGGCCGAGAAGTCGTGCCCGGGAGGGGTGGCCATTGCCCCCGGCACTCCCAGCGGACTTTGCGATCACGCTTCTGTCGCAAGGCGCTTGCCAGTCGAATCTCGGTGTGCCGGACGAGTATATCAGCCCGTTTCGACCGAACCTTCGACATTCCGCGAGTGCCTCACTATCCTTCGCTAGCTCGGACGTCGCACAGCGTGTCAGCTGCTCTCGGGATGGTAGAGTCTGCCGAGTGGCGGCAGTGACCCCCAATTTGTTTCCGCCCGGAAACTGATTCCCGAGTGAACGACCGGTTCCCATGGATCTGAACCGGTGGATGTTCACGCAAGCCTGGATCGGGTTCGCATCGTCGGTGGTGGCCTTATATGCATGCACGGATGGCATTGGAATGGCGTTCGCCACCGGCGAAAAGCCGCTCTGGGCCCTCTGTTTCGGCATGAGATAGTGCGGGTAAGATGGCCATGTTGAGAACCGGCTCTACTGGCTGGCGTCAATTATTTTTCGCGGTGTCGAAGTGTAATTGTCGCCGCCCACTCTACGAAAGGTGCACTCAAGTGTGGCCACTCCCCAGTTTACTTGACCGCGGTAGCAGTGGGGTGGGCCGCACATGAAGCAGCCCGAGAGTTTGGCTGGCAACAGGAATTCAAAGGTTTGGCTGCGGCGCGAAAGCCGGCCTTCTCCTTGGGTTCAGCGAAGTCACCGTCACATCTGCTGCAGGCACAGTCCCGGCATGAGCAACCCGTGTCGGCGCGGCAGGTACAGTCCTTACCGCTGCCCGTCGAAACACACGGGCAGTTTCGAGCCTCAGATCGGGAAGGAGAGCCGAGGACAACATGACCACCAATCAGGCCCGAACCGATGGAAGGCAGACCAGCCTTCTCCATTCTGGGTTTGGCGAAATCACCGTCACATCTGCTGCAGGCACAGTCCCGGCATGAGCAACCCGTGTCGGCGCGGCAGGTACAGTCCTTACCGCTGCCCGTTGAAACACACGGGCAGTTTCGAGCCTCAGACCGGGCAGGTGAGCCGGGGACGACATGACCTCCAGTCAGGCCCGGGCCAACGGAAGGCAGGCCAGAGGCGGACTCGTCGCCCCAGGACAAACCTACGAGCAAGCTGACTGAAATGAACCCTATGCAGATATTTCGAAAGATGACCATTGGAGCCTGCCTTTCAAGCCAAACAGTTAGTTCATGTCGCGATCTCGATGCACCAAGAATCGAAGTCCTTACCTTAATAGGTCGATGAGAGCCGAACAATCAGTTCCACTATAGGCCAGATGCCAAGACTACCAGCGGTCAACAAGGATGAGCTAAAGAGTGGATGGTTGGTCAGGCTGGCGAAGGCCCCCCTCTCGAGACTCCGGCTCTCCTCGGCGATCAACTGCAAGCTCTCGAACAATCGACGGTTGTCCCGAAAGCGAGCTCGTGTCATTGCCCTCTGCAGTTCTCGGAGATTCCTATCGCGCATTTCACTTCCAATACGGTTCAGTGTCACAAAACAATGAAGAGTGAATGCGATGAGCATCACTGGGGCCAGCCGAAGAGCCAACGGCCAGTGTTCGTGATTTGCGCCGAGGTAGGGGCTGCGAATGACCAACCACAGTGCCGTCGAGATCATGGGGTAGTAGACCAGCTTGGCAAGTTTGTCCGAGAGCTCCTCAATCACCCTGAGGTCCAGGTACTCGGAGAAGAATCTGTCTGACTCTGCCAGCCCGCTGTCCCTTCGAATCCAACGATCGATTACCTCTGTCTCCCATACAGTAGCCGTCTCCGAGAGTCTCAGGGCGAACCTGGACAAGACGACAGTGGCGTCGTACACGAGAAAGGTTAGGAAGACTGTCAGCGCTCCACTGCCGATTACGATGGCCGAGTAGCACGCCCACCAGAACTGGCCGGCTCTGCCAGAAAACTGCGGCCAGCCAAACCACCGGAAAGCAACCAGAAGTCCGAGGAAAAAGAAGAGCGAGTGGACGACGGAGTAGCCGAAAAGCCGCAGGGAGCCATTCTCTTGACAATATCGCATCCAGGTTACTCTGAACGCTTCGTCATTCTCTCCAGGTGGTCTGGATAGTGGGCCGGAATCGAAGTATTCTTCTCGCTGCTGGAACTTCTGAGGGGTCGAGGACAGTACCGAAAAGACGCGATAGATAAACCAGAGGTTCAGGAAGAATATTGCCAGCCGTGCCGCCATCAGCTCCCATTGACCAACACCTTGAAATAGTGCATTAGACTGGGAGCCAGACTGGTCGTAGCTTATACTTGCTCCATAGCAGTAAAAGAACATGAGTCCGCACGCTCCGCCGCAAAGGATGATGCTCGACTTTTGTACCCATGTGTTCGTTCCGTTGAGGTCGGGAGGTTTGAATTCGATCTCACTCAGGGCGGCAAGATAGAACCACAGGGGAATGGCCGCCAAGAGTGCTGTCCATGGCCCGAGCCGCAGGGAAACGAGGCTTCCTAGGGTCAGTACCATGACGGCAAGAAAGGACCGGCTTCGTCCAAGTCGCGAAGTTCCCGAACGGGAAGCCAGTAACCACCAGGACAGTGCCGCGATCATGACCACGGACACGAGCGCCATCGGCGATCGGCCCGTGGTTGGGAATCCTTCGACTATCAGCCAGGTGAGAACGTACAGAAGATAGATCAACAGGAGCTTCCCGAGAAATGTACCCGGGACCCAGGATCTCAAGTCTAGGCTAAAGTGTTTGCCCCTCGTCTGGCTGGGCAGTCTGAGTAGATGAAGCACCCTGGCCAGTAGTGCGATGAGGCTGAACATCACCGCGATGCTGGCGAGAAGCACCCCTTGGAGCTGCGGTACCTGTATCGTCTGCTTATCAATGTTGACGAGAATTGACACTACGGTCACGAAGAGCCATCCAGCGCTTGCGTAGGCTACCAGGCGGGCGTGCCTTCTTCCACGTGCTCGAGGAGAACAAATAATCAGAAGAAGTCCAAGAGCACTCAGTGCGGACCAGGTCATGCCCAGCGTCCGGGCTCTCTCTTCGATCTGAGCCCTCCCGTTGCAATCGGTGCCTTGCGTTGCACTCGATTGCGTCGGCAGTTTCCAGGCCGCTGTGGCCGCAGCCGCATCTTTCGATCGGATTGGGAATATCTCCCACAGAAAGCAGAGAGTTACTGCCGTGACGGCGACAACTGCCGTCAGTCCAGCGAGTGTCCTCATGAGCGTTCTATGGGCAGATCCATCGACCGTGTCTGGACGGGCCGGTTCAGGGAGTACTAGCCCTCCGAGGATGGCCGCCACCACCAACAAGAGTGTGGTAGTGGACAATGCCAGCAACGCGAAGGTGGGGTAGTTCTGCAGCTCCTCTTGCGCCCTGTCCGACGGTCGTTCGTCGTCAACCATGCTCCAGGTCTTCTCCGCGTCCGTCGTCATCAGAACCGGTCCTCGATTTCCGATTTCGTAGACGAGAGGTTTGGGGAACAGAGGTGACATTGATGAGGTCAATGTCGAGCGACCGGTGGACAGCTCCCAGAGCAGCCCAGGCCTCTCACGCTTATTAGGATGTTCCCGATTGGCTGTCAGAGGTAGCGATGAGCGAAGAGCATAGAACAGGGCCGTCTGATAGGAGTCTCGAAATGGCGGTGCATGTTGGTAAGACCATTTCAGTCGCAGTCCAAAGCCTGATATGACGACCAGATTGCGTGTCACATCTTGATACCTGGGCCCGAAAAGGCGAGCATCGAGGTCCGTGGTGAGAAAGAGTGCTCCCGGCAGAACAGGCCTAATCGCCTGCAGTATCAGAAGCTTGTCGTGTGCATCCGAACCAAACACCATCGCCGATCGGATGCCAATGCCATTGCGACCCCTGACGAGGCCGTCCTTCCTGCCCAAGTTCGTGGCGAGCCGCCTGAGGTAGTCGTACTGAACGAAGCCTTCAGCCTCTTCCGGGAACCGCGAGGGCATGGACGGAATCGAAAGGTTGCTCTCTCCAGTCGCCTCAAGTCGGCCCGACAAGTACTCGCGCCGTGATCGTGAAGTACGACCATCTATGCCCCGGAGATAGTGAAACACGGGAATGTAGCGCAGCCCACGAGAGTCCTGATGCGTGGAGGGGAAGTAGCCATTCAATGCTTCGAGTTTCAATACCGCTTCAGGAACCCGAACTTGTTTCAGACCTTCCTCTAGCGTTGCTTTGAAGCCCCGACCGTAAACGGAATCCAGTTCTGTAATCCCCACCAAATCAAAGGCATTCACCAGTTCGTCCTTCGGGCGAATTCTACGGCGCTCCAGCTCCTGCAGGGCTGTTTTCATTAGCTCACTGTCGGGAGCGTTCATTCGGTGGATGTCGAGTGACTCGGTGTCACTGAAATGTAATCTGAGGGTCGACTTGTCTTCAGTGCGAGAAATCTGTCCGGCAGAGCCTTTGTTGGTATCAAGGCACAGTGGTTTGAGGTCGAATAACTGGTCCATGTCCTGGGTGGCTCGGCTGCATGCGAATCGAGTATCTTGAAGCGCCACCTGCAGGAGCTTGCAGGGGGCTTCATGTGCCTCGAAGCCGCTCAACAGACTCTTGAGAGCCGTTGAGGTTGCTGGGCCTTGAATCAACCATCGAACGGGATGTAGTCCGGGTACTTCCCGCTTAGCTGCGGTGTCATGTGAGCAGGTGGTCGAAAGGAATCTCTT
This sequence comes from Candidatus Cloacimonadota bacterium, assembly GCA_021772705.1. Lineage (GTDB taxonomy): Bacteria > Muiribacteriota > UBA6191 > JACPRK01 > JACPRK01 > OFTM100. The sequence continues at coordinate 13,774 of JAJFLN010000715.1, forward strand.
GAGCAGAGAGATTCGAAGTAGATGTAGTCCGGGTACTTTCTGCTCAGCTGCGGTCTGCTCAGCTGCGGTGTCATGCGAGCAGGTGGTCGAAAGGATTCTCTTGAGCAGAGAGAAGCGAAGTAGAGGACGGTCCATGAACAGGTCCTCATTGAGCCAGAGGACCAGCACAGCCGGGGGTGCGTGGGCGTCAGTTCTTGATGCGATAGACGCTGTGTTGGACTGCGGTTCGTACCACTCAAAGGGAAGGACCAGATTCAGGCGCGCTGCAGGGAGAGAACCGGCAACCACCTGGGTGGGTGGGGTCGCTGTTCTTGCCGCTGGCAATCCCGAGTTCGTGGCGGCCGTTTTCGTGGTTGGCTGCTCCTGCGGCCGTGTTCGCGAAGGGGCAACCGCTGCGCTGGTCCAGCGTGAGATGTCGCACTGAGTTGTGGTCCCTGACTCCGCGGTGGCATGGCACAAGTTGGGCTCGAGCTGCTCCTTTCCTGGCCAAGGGATTCTTATGACTCCAATATGCTCCTGGTTAACGGGAAAGTAGCTGCTTTCAGCGAGGGCCGCCACGGTTGCCACACGCAGTCGGTGTCGAACCTCAGCTTCCTCGGAATAGGGGCCTCCTGGAACCATTACGGGGAGGACGAGAACCCCGGTTGTCCCAGAGCAGCGTGCCTTGGAAACCTGGCGAAGCATATCACCGAGTGTCGTAAACGGTCCTGGCGTCCCGCGCTCTTGGCTCGGGACGTCACTCCCTTCCTGCTCGCGAATAGCGAGCGCCGCAGCCTCCAGCGGATCCTGCCAGAGCCGGGCATCCACGGCCTGGCCTCCGAGAGATAGCTTCTCAGGAATGTCCGCAGGCCCCGGGCGGGAACTCTCGAGGGGCTTGACGTAGTAGGCGTAGCCTCCGATGGCCATCCCAAAGATGGCCGCCATAGCCCAGATGCTGGGCTGGAACCGCTGATCGGTTCTAGCGGGCACGAATCGTCCCTCGTCGCCCGGTGAGTTCACAGACCACGGCGGACCTCCTTGTACGCCTCCCAGTCGAAGTCTCTCAGAAAGTCTGCAGCCGCATCAACACCTCTACGGAAGAGATCGACCTTGCCATCCGTGTCGATCCCGAAGTCGAGCCAGTAGTGATCGCCGGTCTGAATGAAAGTGACCAGCTTCTTGTAGTCCGGGTGACCATGGAGGAACTCGTAGTCCGCGCAGTGACGAGCGGAGTCAAACACCGCTCCGGCCAGGCCCAACATGGTGTTGACGCGCCTGGGCTTCGTTCTATCGACGCCGAGTTTAACTCCCAATGTCGGCGCCCTCGGCACTCCCTGGCCGTGGAACAGGTTGATGGGGAAATTCGACATGATGCCGCCATCAATGAACAGCACTTCCGTAGGCAGTTCGCCTGAATATCCCGCTTGCGTACTCCAACGTGCCCGGGGTCCCGGTCCCTGAGGAATGCCGGAGACCCGGTAGGGAACGAAGAACCCAGGAATAGACATGGAGGCCCTCACGAGCTCTGCGGGATTCATGCCCTGCCAGTCGCTCCAGTAGAGCTCAGCCATCCTGGGGAACACGACCTTCGACTCCGTTGTGATGTCGGCTGCCACGATGCCGATACTGGCACGGGTTTCGACAGACTGCAGTGGCTTCCCTGTACCCCGATCAATCAAGGGTGGCGTGACCATTTGGGCCTGAAGCTGCTCGACGGTCTCCACGCCACGGCGACGCAAGACCTCGGCGAGCCAATCAGTGAAGAAGTTGCCTGGATTGAGGCCGAGATCGTCGGTCAAATTGTCCATGACCTGTCCCGCCTTGAAGGCCAGATGAGCCTTGGCTGCCCCATTTCGAAGGGGCTGAAAGATGCTGGCTAGCATCCCTTTCTCGTCATCGCCATCGTCCAGAACATAGTCCACCGTCGCTCGGACGAAGTCCTGTGCGTCGTCGTCCCCGTCCACAAATCGGAACATGTTCACGTCCGCCAGTGCTTGAAGAACCTCGAGGCTCTTGGCTTCTTGAGGTGGCCCCAACCCGGCAAGCAGAAGCGCATTGATCGCGCCAGCGGAGGTGCCACCAATGTCCCTGAAGAGCTGACGCATGACCTTGGCGAATCCTGTTGCAGTCATGGATTTTGCCTCCGAACAGGCAGAAATGTGTTGCATCCACGCAGCGCTTGAATCGTACGCGGCCGAGATGACGGAGGGC
>JAJFLN010000716.1 GCA_021772705.1 Candidatus Cloacimonadota bacterium
CGGTCTCGATATTCGGAGTGCACTCGGCGGCCACGGCGTCACGGCGGAAGGGGATGTCGGCTGGAGTGAATATGCCGGACTGGGCATAGTGAATGTCGGCATTCTCAACCTGAGGCAGGTTGCCCGTACAGCCCGACAAGGCCACGTACATGTGGTTCTCGATGCACCGGGCCAGGGCGCAGTGCCGGACACGCAGGTAGCCGAAACGCTCGTCGGTGTTGAAGGGAACAAACAGGATCTGAGCCCCCTTCTTGGCTGCGATCCGCGCCAGTTCGGGGAACTCGATGTCATAGCAGATCATGATCGCGACCCGGCCGCAGTCCGTATCGAAGACCTGGACCGTGTCGCCGCCCACCACTCCCCACCACTTCCACTCTGCAGGCGTGATGTGAATCTTGTACTGCTTGCCGATGGTGCCGTCCCGGCGGAACAGATAGGCGATGTTGTAGAGGTTTCCCTCCTCGAGCACGAACTGGGACCCGCCGATGATGTTCAGGTGGTACTGGACTGCCAGGTCCATGAATAGCTCCAGATAGTCCTCGGTGTACTCCGCCAGCTTGCGGGCCGCCAGTCCGGGTCGCCGTTCGTTGCAGAACGACAGGAGCTGCGTCGTGAACAGCTCGGGGAAGACAAGGAAGTCGCACTTGTAGTCTGACGCCGTGTCGACGAAGAACCGGCACTGCTGGGCGAACTCGTCGAAGTCCTTCACGGGACGCATCTCGTACTGGACCGTGGCCAGCCGCACCATCTGCACCGGCCGGATCGCCCGTTTCTTGAATGGCCGATAGTCCACATTGGTCCATTCCATGTGGGTGGCCCAGCCAGCGCTGTCCTCGTCAGAGGGCAGGTATTCGGGCAGCAGCTGCTTCAGCTCGAATCCGTTGGCCATCTGAGTGGTGAGGACCGGATCGTAGATGGTCTTGCTCTCCACTCTCTCGACATATTCGTGGGCCGTCATCTCGTCCTTGCAAGCCTGATAACCCGGTATCCTCCCACCGATGACGATGCCCTTGAGGTTCTTGTCGCGAACCAGCTTCTTTCTGGCGTCGTATAGCCGGCGAGCCAGCTTCTGCCCCCGATGCTCGGGATCGACCATGATCTCGATGCCGTAGAGCATATCCCCGGTGGAGGCGTGATTGTCGATCTCCCCGTTGCTAGAGATCGTCTGCCAGTCGTGCCAGTCCGAGTAGAGGTCGTAGTCGACGATCAAACTCGCCGAAGAAGCCACGATCTTGCCGTCCAGTTCCACACAGAGCTGCCCCTCAGGGAAGCTGTCTATCTGGCTGTCGAACTGTTTCCGCGACCAAGGCATCATCCTGGGAAAGCAGGCCAGCTGCATTTCCACGACGCGGTCAAAATCTTCCTTCGTGAGGTTCCGGACAACGATCCGGGTTTCGAATTCACTGATGTCGATCTCCAGGGAGACCACCTCCTGTGGCTCACTCTAGGGCAAAGGACAACCGGCGTCCATGAACATGAAGGCCTCGGGAGCCAACGGCGGTGCCCTGGGCCGGAATGAGGGCAGATAATCGTGCCCCAGGCGAGTCCCGCCCCGGTCAAGGGAGGCGGCGCACTCGACCGACCACGTCGAAGGGCTCCCCATCAGCGGGGTTCTTCAGGGTGAGCACCTCACCGGAGGGCAGCACGGCCCAGCCGTTGGTCATGGGCGACATCGGGACAGCTCCCAGCTTTTCCGCCGCACCCCCATCGACAGGGTAGCGCGTGACCCAGGCATGGTCTGAGTCGCCCGGTTCATGGCCCACTACAATCACACTTCCAGCATCATCGGCGCCGACGAGAGTCATCCAGACCGGAAGTCCATCGGGATCGTCGGGCCCCGTGTCCGCCGCCATTCCATAGCCTTCGATCTGGAAGAGGGGCCTCACGGTCTTGAACCCGTCAGCGGCGCTGGCCCTACACTGCAACCGCTGACACGGCGTACCTTCAAGGTAGTCATGTCGACCATGCGCTGACAGCCATTCAAGGACACGGCGCCCGTGGATCTCAGGAAGTACGATGCAGACGCCAACGGCAACCTAGTTGCCCAAGAGGTGGTTCGTGGCATCCTCGACGAAGCTCAGATGGCTCTGGAGCAACGGGGAGACGCGAGCTCGATCTCAGGAGTGGTCTCGGGTCAGAGACCGATGAAGAAGTACCCGCCGATGTCGATCCGCCCGCATCGGCGGGCCGTGGCGAGAGAGGCGGTGTTGCCGGGATGAATCGTGCCGAAGAGGTGCGATTCCGGCGGGGCCTTGATCCGATCGATCAGGCCGCGCTGCAATACCGGGCCGAGCCCGCAACCGCGTAGCTCCGGAACCAGCACCTCCTCGTCGACGCAGTGGCCCCGAAAGGCCAGACCGGTACCGGCCCGAGCGGCGACCACGCCGGCCCATCTGTCCTTGTCGTAGGCCTGGAAGAGGAGTCCCTGGGACATGCACTCCCACAGCTCCTGCGCCGAGCTCGCCTGCACCTCATCGGCGAGTTCGGGCCGCAGGTCGCGGAGCTTCTCGTAGAGCGCCTCGTAACGGGGCAGGAAGCCCAGATCCGTCGCCGGCTCCAGCCGAAGCCGGTCCGACGGTTTTGCCTGCTCCCGGAGTACGGACAAGGGAGCCGTCAGCGTCCGCAAGTCTCCCGTGACTTCGAACGGATCCAGTGGCTCCAGTGACTCCCGTGACCCCCTCCAGATCCGGAGCCAGAGGGGTGAGAAGACAGCGAAGCTCGGCCGGATCACATCCATCAACTCCCGGAGCCGCTCCGAGGAGTCGACGGGCTCGGTCATCCCCAGCAGTTCCACGAAGGGCATCTCCACGCGGGTCCCCTTGAACCGGATTCCCACCAGACAGGTCACTCCACCCGGCAGCTCCAGGAACCGGTGCCAGAAGTCCTTGGTCTCCGCCTCTGGCACTCCAACACAGGACTGGAACCAACTGCCGAACTCCCGGTCCTCCACCTTCTCGATCCGACGGTCCAGCTCCTCTTCCACGAATCGCCGGACCCGGTCGTCTCCGGACCACTCCGTCACGGCCGGATGGACCGACCGCACCAGCACATCCGCCATCAGCCATCGCACCCTGTCGTTCATGCCTCCATCATCCCACACTCCGCCTCGCCCGGCCGAACGTCAATGGGGCGATGGCGGTGAGCAGTCAACGTCCGCTCCGACCTCGGCCTGCCCGCCGAAGTCAACCGCCGCCTCAGGGGGGCAGGCGACGCCATCTCCTGAAACCCCTCAGCACTTCCCCCGATGTCCAGGTTCACTGGAATCGGCAGCTCTCGAAAGCCATCCGGCACACCAACCCGACGCCTCCTCATCCGGCCGGGTGAAGTCACAAGCACGCTCTCCAAAGGGAGAAGTGCCCAGGCCGCATCGATGAACACAGCGGCACGCTGACGCTCGTCCTGCGGCGGTATCTCCAGGCGGCTAAGGGTACAAAGGTGGGCGCTTGCCGTCCCCGAGCCAGGCCGATGAAGAAGGAGTGGGTACTCTCCATTCGGGACCAGTGCCAAGCCGCAGGCGTACCATTCTTCTTCAAACAGTGGGGCGGAACCAGGAAGCACACTACCGGGCGGAGCTGGATGTGGCGCCAACCCCAGACCGAACGACACCGTCCCGGTCGCGCCGTCGAGGTTGAGGACGTAGCCCAAGAGGAAGTCCATCCCGATGAGTCCCTCGACCCCTAGTGTGGTGGTCCGCTGTTTCCTTTACATATGATGCCTGTCCATAAAACCGTTCGCCCCACTATGGATGCCCGCATCCAGGACGACTGAATGGCCGAGTTTTCCCGATCCGTTCGTCCTACTATGGATGCCCGCATCC
>JAJFLN010000717.1 GCA_021772705.1 Candidatus Cloacimonadota bacterium
TTGCAGATCTGCTTGAAGCGCATCAGGAAGGCCAGGACCAGACCGCGCCTCTGCATGCCCTCGCGCTGCTCGATGGCCTCCCTCATCTCGGCTACGGACTGCTGATACAGCGCGGCCTGCCGCTTGCTCAGATGACAGTAGGCCGTTACCTCCGTCTTGTCAGGGAGGTCGGAGATGACGCTCCGGTCGGTCTTCAGCCGGCGCAAGATGTAGGGGCGCAGCAACCGCCGCAGCGGAGCGTAGCCGCCATGACGTCCCGCCGCCATGGACTTGCACAGCCTGTTGAACGCCGGGGCCGAGCCCAGCAGTCCCGGATTCAGAAAGTCGAAGATCGACCAGAGATCTCCCAGCCGGTTCTCGACCGGCGTCCCGGTGAGGGCCAGACGCCATGTTGATCTGAGCTCCTTGAGCGTTCGGGTTTGCCGGGCGGCGGGGTTTTTGATGGCCTGCGCCTCGTCCAGGACCACGTCTCTCCAGGAGTGAGAGCGAATCCAGGGAGTCCGCACTGCGGTCCCGTAGGTGGTCAACACCACGTCATGTCGAGTCACCGTGCTTCGAGCGAGCTTCTTCAGCTTCGCGGAGGGAATCCTGGAGGGGTGAGCGATCAGGACCTTCAACTCCGGAGCGAAGCGTTTGATCTCCAGGTGCCAGTTGTCAACGAGGGAGGCCGGAACGACAAGCAGATCCGTGCCTGCTGCTGCCCGGCGCCGGCTCATGAGCAAGAGCGCCAGAACCTGGATGGTCTTGCCCAGACCCATGTCGTCTGCAAGGCAGCCGCCGAGGGCCAGACCGCGGAGTTCAGTGAGCCACTTGACCCCACGTTTCTGGTAGGGGCGCAGCTCTGTCTCGAGGCCGGCGTTCGCCTCGATCTCCGCCGGTATCTCCGGCGAGCGCAGCGCATCGAGTCTCGTCGACAGCCACTTGCCAGCGACGACCTCGGACCACTCGGCTCGGTCAACGCCTTGCAACTTCGCTTCCAAGCCGCCGGTCGTCAGCCCCGTGCCCGAGAGGAGCCGCACTGCCTCTCCGAAGCTGACTCCCTCACTCCTCGCATTCTTCTCCACCTCCCGCCACCGGTCGAGGACGGCTGCGAGGCTGTCCCGATCCACTTCGACCCACTTCCCCTTGATCATCACTAGGCCCTCGCTCGAGGCGAGGATCTCTTTGATTTCCCTGGCCGAGAGCTTCTGGCCGTCGAGAGTCAGGTTCACGTCGAAGTCGAGCAGGGCGTCCATTCCGAGGGTAGCCGGGGCAGTGGACCCGACGGACACGGAGACGCGAGGACGAGGCGGGTGTCCCGGTTTCCACCAATCGGGTATCCGGACCACGAGCCCGGTCCGTTCGTACACCTCCGTTTCCCGAAGAAATCGATGGGCTTCGATAGGATTCCAGGACAGGGGGTGATAGATGTCGCCGGACTCCACCAGTTCGGCGATGAACGGGCTCTCCTCGGCCGCTCGGGACAGGGGGGAGAGCAGCGCCAGCAGTTTCTGGCGACTCCTTTTGCCGGCGTACTCCTCCAGCGCCTTTCCCAGGGGGAGGTGCTGGGGCCGTGCCTGACTGGAGACCCGGTGAACATAGGTTGCGATGAATGCGAATGGGTTGGAGGTGGATTGCTTGTTCTCCGCCAGGTGGAGGCAGACCCGCCCGACCACGTTCCAGACCGAGTGTTGCTTCCTCAGGTACCCGGCCACGCCGTCATCGAATCGGGCGGCCTCGGCGGCAACGGCCCCGCCCAGGTCGGCCCACAGACTCTCGAGCACCTCCAGCCCAATCAACTCGGCGCCCCGAATGGGCGGTGCGGCCTGAACGAGGGACTCCAGCTCACCGGGAGCGGCTTCCGGGAGGATCATCCCGTGGGGGTCTGTCGGGTCGAGGGTCTGGCACAGGTGCGACAGAAACGACTTGCCAAGGTCACGCCAGAATGACAGCCCCGGAGAGAGCTGGGTCCCGGCTTCGGCAGCTCCGAGGTGGAGCACCCCGGGCCCACGGCCGTTCTGGAAGGCAGTCATGATGCGACGAGCAGATCGGGCGGAAAGAGGCGATCCCTCACTGGAGTCGCCGGCCCAGACTTCGATGTGTCCACCTGGCGTCAATCCACAGGTGAGGAAGACATCCCCGCCGCCAGAGCCGCTCGGCCCGACCGGAACCTCGTCGCTGCCGCCGCTGAGGCTGGGACGGGTCCCGGTTCGTGGGACGACAGTTCGAGCCGGACGTGAGCCGGATCGCGAATCTGTCACAGACGCTTCTTCTCCTCGTTTCCTGCGTTGGCCTCCCGGAAGTGGAGCCGCCGCCGTCCCCGAACCTGGATCATGGCGCACTCCGGTGGGGCCAGCCAAGGGGAAACTCGAGGAAGACGTCCCGGGCCGGCCTCATCAATCGCTGGAGGCTCTGGCCAGTACGGAGGTCGACGGGCTATCCTGCACCTCGTGAACTCGAATCACTCAGTCCGGTTCTGTCTGGTTGCCCTCGGTCTCGTGTTGGCTGCGTCGTGCCCGTCCCTCGCCGCCCAGGGGCTGGATTCAGCTTCAATGACGCGGGGAGTTACGCAGATCACGGAGGGCCCCTTGATCCTCAATGCTGGCTGCTGGCCGCCTCCAGGAGCAAGCCTTCGAGTCGCGCCGCCGTGATGTCCCATTTCCACTTCTGATCCACGGCTTCGATTCCGGCCAGGGACATCTCCTGCCATCGTGAGTCCGGGTCCAGCAAGGACGCCACGGCCTTGCCGATCTGATCCGGATCTCTAGGGACGAGCAATCCTGTCTTTTCATGTTCGACTGTCTCCAGGAGGCCGCCCTCGGCGACACCAACCAGGGGGGTGCCGCAAGCCATGGCTTCCAGCGGGATGAGGCCGAATGGCTCCCAGACGGGGGTGAACATGGCCAGCCGGGACCTGTTGTAGAGATCCACCACGGCTGCGTCGTCCAGTCCCTCCCGGAGTTCCAGGTCCACCGAGAGCCGGCGGGCCTCGGTGACCAGAAGGGACCGATAGGAATCGCTGCATCGGTTGTAGGCCAGGATCAGGCGAGGGCGTTTCTCCTGGGGGATGGTGGCGATTGCCCTGACCGCCGTCAGCTGATCCTTGTTGGGCCCCAGGGCGCTGACGAAGACCACCCGCCGTTCCCTGAGCAGTCCCAGGTCCCTGAAGATCGCCGAGTCGACTCCGGGATAATGGAGTTCGGGCTCTCGGCCGTAGCAGATGCGGATCTGCTTGGCGGTGAAGAGGGAGTTGCAGATAACCTTGGTGGCAGCCTGAGTGTTGCGCACGTCCATTCGTTCGATGGGGTAGAGAAGCATCCGTCGCAGGGCGAGTCGAAGCCCTGGATCGCGGCCCTCGGCCAGGGCCGTCAGCCTGCGCTCGAAGACGAGCCGGTTCGGTTCGGGGCAGTAGAAGACCGTCGGCGTCCGGAGGTGTCGAAGGATCAGAGGCGTCTGGGTGAGCCGGCAGGGCTGCACGTAGACCACGTCGTAGCCGCCGGAGTCGATCTCGGCTGCCATGGCTCGCTGGGCTCTCTCCAACCCGGGCAGATCCAGGATACGGAGGAGGAGCTTCAGCCGGTTCGATCCGGACCTCGGAAATCGAGTTCTCGGATCGGGAAAGCGTCGGATCTTCTTCACCAGGGAACTCAGGTCGAAGTCCGAGCCTCGGGGAGGTTTGATGCCGTAGATGTCCTCGGGCCGGGAGTCGAGTTCGATCTGGAAGAGGTCGACCTCGTGGTTCTTCGAGAGCCTCCGGACGTACTCCTCCATCACCCGGAGAGCTCCTCCGAAGTCCTGGTTGTGATAGACGGCGATGCGCATCGGCTCGGGACTCTCGCGTCAGCTCTCAGGGGCCGTGACGAGTCTTCCCGGCAGGAACGGGCGAACCCGGGCAGTCCTCGGCTCGCCCCTGTGGACAAGGAGCATGAACTTCCTGGGTCGATGCCATTGGTGGAGGTCTTTACCGATCTTTCCGGGCCAATGTCACGATCCCTGCAATGGAATTCAACGTGTTGCCGTGACAATCTCTCGGTTCTCTCAAGGTCACGACAAACTTTCCATCGATGAGACTCGCCGGGATGTCGATGGGGTCGTCGTTGATTACGGTGTAGCGAGCGCTGGCGACGCCGTGGCGGCGGTCGTCACTCCACCCGTTGATCTCGCCGGTCACTCGGCGAGCGGACATCCGGTGCCCCCGGCCGGTGGAGTTGCCTTCATCGTCCAAGGGGATGAGGCGTACCTCGTAAGGCAGAGGGTCCATGGAGATCGGCAGAGCGAAGGTCAGCTGCAGTTGCCCTGACTGGATCGTCTCGCGATCGTCGAAGTCTTCGGTGAAGTGGACCAGGAGGTTGACGGGAATCAGCCAGACGGGATTGGTGTAGCATCGGTAGTCGAAGGGCGGGGTGGCGATTCTCTTGGTGAAGCCGCCGAGACTGATGGCCGAGAGGGTCGTGATGGTTCCCTCGTCACGTTCGCCCGGACGTCTGAGTTCCCCCATCTTCTCATGGCGCCATCCGTCCGAATCCGGCGCCGACTGAGGATCCAGCTCTCCGGCATGCTGCAACATCTTGGCCGGGCCCGTGTTGCGCGTGACGGACTCCAGTCTGGGGTCACCACCCAAGGTGTCTTTGTAGATTCGGATGCGATCCAGTGGGCCCCCGAAATAGGTAGAGTTCGCCCAGCGGTAGCGATAGACCACGTTCGGATCTCTTTCGAAGACCAGCGCCGATCGGGCGCCGTCCATGCGGCCATCGCCGCCGATCCGTCCGTCCTGGTTCTCGAAGCTTACGTCTCGGTGCCAGGTCATCTTGTCGGGGTTGGAGTCAAAGTGTCCGTTGGCGTCGATTGAAAACTCGAGGACCGGACCGTCAGAGACCACCGATTGGCCCTGAGCGAATGCCGCCAGAGCCCGCTGAGGGTAGCTCATGCCGGTTCCCCTGGAGACGTTGGTGGTATCCACCACGGTGCGAACCTTGCCGAAGGCGTTGTCGGAGATGGAGAAGATCTTGAAGTAACGCAGAAGCTTGGGAAGGAATGCAATCCCCCGTCCCAGGACTGACGTCGTGCGGCCGAAGTCGCCGTGAGCGTCGGTACCGCCGGAGGCGAAGAATTTCCTGATGAATCGCGTGGAGAGATCGTCCTGGGTCGACCAGGAGAGGCTTTCGGTGATGTACTGATGCCATCGCAGCAAGGCATGGTTGAGGCCGGCATCCCAGTTTGGGTTGCCTCTGAACCAGTTCTCATCGATCCCGGGGTTTCCCATGAGGCGAAGGTTGTGGTCCGGGTCCGCCAGGTTCGATGTGATGTGCCGGCTCTCCTTGGCGTTCCATGCCTCGAAGCCCTTGAAGGCAAACTCCTCGACTCGAGATCCGCTCCTGTGAATGTAGTCGCCCCGGGTGGCGATTTTGAGCTGTTTCTCATTCCAGTTGGGGGCGAAGGTCCGGGCGAGATAGCTCTCGGAGAAGGGGTGCGCGGCGTAGGTGAACCCTTGAGTGAAGCTGGTCTCTCCGGCGATCTTCTCCAGAACGTGGTCGATGGCGTTGTTGTTCTCCTGATCTCGCCAGAAGAGGAACTTGCCGCCGTGGAACGGCCCCATGAAGTGACGGGTGGAGAAGGTCAGCAGATGGGAGCCCAGGGTGCCAAAGGGCCAGTACCATGGACCCTTCTTCTTGAGCGAGACCTCCTCTCCGAATGACAGGCCGAACACGCCCATGTGGTTCTCGAACTCCTTGTGGCCCAGCTGGCAATGACCGTGCTTGTCAGAGAAGTGGGGTGTGTACTCCGGGTGGGTGATGGGCTCCGTCACGGTTCGGTTGATCGGGTCGATTCCCTGGGAGCCTGGGCCGTAGGCCGGGACTTCCTTGTCGGAGTAGAAGCAATTGTGATCCGTGGCGATCACCAGATCGCGAAGACTCTCTCGATCACGGACCATTCCCAGCGCGTAGGCGCTCTCGAGGAACATCTGGGTGGGTCCGCCGATCGCCTTGCGGATGGCTGTGGGCCGGGTGTCGGTGGAATACTCGGCCACCGTATGGATGTGGGAGTCGTACTGATGCCAGCCCTGGAAACTCGGGAGCGGGTCCGGGTCCAGATCGATCTCGAGGCGGCGGGCTACGGAGTAGACCTGCTCGTCCTGCGTGTCGAGTCGCTTGTATCGAACCCGCGACCAGAGGACGACCTTCTGAGGATCTGAGTCGACGGGATTGGCCAGCTGTGCCAAGGGGATCAGGTAGATGATGTGCCAGCCCCGGTTGGCGTCTGTGACTGTCTCGACTTGCCAGCGGCGGTCCGGATCCTCGGCGGTGATGGCATCCTTGACGACGTCGATGGCACTGGAGATGGATCCAAAGCCATCGACGACACGAATGTTGGTCAGATCGAAGCGGCTGCTGGATCCGACGAGAGGCTCACCGTCGTGGGTGTCTCGATAGACCAGCGTCTCCTTGTCGTCGGAGGTCTCCTGGGTGATCTCGATCTCCAGGATCTTCAGATTCCGCCAGTTCTTCCGGGTCTCGACAAACTGGAACAGAACCGGAATCTGTGTGACCCGATCATCGCGGATCTCCACTCTCCAGGGAGCGTCCATGGTCACGTAGGCAATCTTGAGCCGAATATCGGCCTCGGCGATTCCCTCTTCCTCCCGATAGCGTCGCTCGATGTCTTCAGGGTCGGGATGGGGTCCTCGGAATACTTCCCGGCCCTGGTCGTCGGGATCGATGAGATGACCGTCCTCGTGCCCGAGGGCAGGTGAGAAGATCAGGAGTGTCAGTACTCCCGCCAGGGCGAGAAACGAACGGAGAAATTGCGGCAAGTGCATCATCGATCAACACCCTCCATCGAACCGTGCAGGGGGTCCTCTGCAACGCCGGGTCGATCAGTCCCTACATGTTACCGTATGGAGGGTCTCTCGCAAGGCACCGATTCAGCCAGCTGGCACGGCCGGCTCGGGCACAATGAGGTTGCCCACCCACCGCGACGGGTCCGTCATTCCGGATGAGCGGATGGATCGTAGTACTCGAACGGGATGCCCCTGTTCTTGAGCAGGCCGGGAAGATCGTCCTTGGCATCCGGTGGAAGCAGGACCCGCTCGATCTCGTCACAGGTCACGTGGGACTTGATCTTCAGTTCCAGGTAGCCCAGGCCTAGTGCGGTGGTCCTAACGCTTCCTTCCTTATCCGTTCGTGCCGAGCTTGTCGAGGCACAGAACGTCGTTTCGCGGACCGGCCCCTCTCCTGAGCTT
>JAJFLN010000718.1 GCA_021772705.1 Candidatus Cloacimonadota bacterium
GGATGCGGGCATCCATAGTAGGACGAACGGATCGGGAAAACTCGGCCATTCAGTCGTCCTGGATGCGGGCATCCATAGTGGGGCGAACGGTTTTATGGACAGGCATCATATGTAAAGGAAACAGCGGACCACCACACTAGAACGAGAACTCGATCAGCTGTCCCCACTCGGTCCCAACCAGGGCCTTCTCCCCGTCGGGAAGCATAGCCAGGCAGGTAAGCGCTCCGGCGCCGGGTGGGGCGCAGTAGACCGATTCCAGGGTGGAGGACTCTGGATCCAGACGGAACAGGTCGGCTCCTCGCTCTGAAGGGCCATCGGGCCCCGTGGCGATCAGGGCCCAACCCTGGGATGGGTGAAACGCGATGCCGTGAACGTTGCAGGGCACGGGTAGATCCATGGTCCTGACGTTCTCCCCCTCCACCAGAGCCAGGACACCGGCGCCACCGCCGGCCAGAGCCCGTCTGGAGTTGTGATCCATTGCCGCGGTTCGGAGCGCCGGCAGGACGGGAACCTGCAGGAGGGTGAAGCCGTCGCCCCCCTCCTGGGAGGTGAGCCTAGCGATGCAGCCCTGATTGTCGCGATATCCCACCGCGAGAGTCTCGGATTCCATCGCCGAGCACGCCACGGCATCCCAGCCTGTCCCATCGGGCACTTGAATCGGACGGCACGCTCCCTCGGCGATGGAGAATCTCAGGATTCTATCCCCGCCGGAGATCCATCCTCCCAGCCCATCGGCGCCGAGGGCCAGACCGTTGAACCGGCCGGCTTCCTCGGAGAGGAGGACCGCCGTGGCACCGGACTCCGAGATCCGGATGACCTCCGAGTCTCCTCCCTCGCGGTTCGCGACCGCCAGAGCCTCGTTGCCGGAACCGATAAAGGAGACCCCTGCGATGGACGCCCAGGAGCCGGGCGACTCGATCGGCTCCGGCGGGCTGCCTTCAAGTTCATAAACCGAGAGGACCCCTGGCTTCGACCCGACGAGGCATCGAGTGCCGTCGGAGGAGACGGCGATCTGAGTAACCGGCTCTTCACTGTCACCAGGCACGAGGTAGTAGTTCATGGGACCGGTCCTTCATTGACGGCAGTCGATCTGGCCAGGGAGGAGACTCTTGGGCTTCGGGATACGGGCCTCGGGAAAGACCGGGGCTTCCAGCTGTTTCATGCTTCTACGTCATGATACTTGACGCAGGGAGCCTGAGCGAATTTGCTTTTCCGGAAACAAGGGATTGACATTCAAGTGCCCGTCGATCAGAATGCTGCGCTTTCCGCGAGAGATCCAGCCATGACGCGACATGACGGCCCCTGATTGGAAGTGCCGTCCAGGAGGTTTCAGGCCATGCATGTTCCCAGCAGCTTCTCATTTGATGCATCCTTCGTTGATCCCGGGTACTCCTCCGAGCGGGTCCTGGACCCCAGGACGTCAGCCGACAGGGCGCCTCGATTCGTCCGCGACGGCGAGAGGGACCACTGGTGGCTTCAGGCCAGCGCTTTTGACGACATGGAGGAGACTCCGCGGACGACCATCGATGGTATCGATAGCGGTCTGAGACACTGACCCCGAGGTCCTCGATGATCTGAGTTTGCCAGCTGTTTGCCCGTTTCCTGGGCGACTGGCCTGCGAGACGAGCCACACCTACGGCTTGTCTCGTTTCATTCTCCCCGATTGTGGATTCTCCCGCGCTGGCGTGGGGGGCGACGGGTCTCCGGTCGTCCAGAACGCTCCACTGGATCGGGCGCTTCGTGGTAAAACGGTCTCCTCAAGGTTCTCCGCATTCTGCTGAGGGCCGGTCATCAAGACTTGAACCCTTCCTTGACGAAGCGAAGCGCCGGGACCCACCCGGATTGCCGCCGCCTCGAGAAGGTTCCGAAACGCTGCAGAGGTCTCCGTGGACAAGATAGTTAACTTTCAGTCAAAGCTGCGAAAGCTCGTCGATAACCTCTGGTGGACCTGGCATCCGGAGATCATCGACCTCTTCCGCTCCCTCGATCCCGCCCTCTGGCGAGACGCCAACCACAATCCCAAGGCATTCCTGCAGGGACTCTCGGCCGGCGAGATAGAGAGGAAGGTCCACGAAATGGACCTGGGCGGCCGGATCAACTTCGCCTCCCGGCGACTCCAGGAGATGATTGACAGAGGGGGCACCTGGGGATGGGATGAGACCGGTACGCTTCAGAACCAGCCCGTGGCCTACTTCTCGGCAGAGTTCGGCATCCACGAGTCCCTGCCCATCTATTCCGGCGGCCTCGGGGTGCTCGCGGGAGACCATCTGAAGACAGCCTCGGATCTCGGCATCCCGCTGATCGGAATCGGGTTGCTCTACGCCCACGGATACTTCATGCAGCGACTCGACAGTTCGGGGTGGCAGGAAGAGGAGTATGGTGAAACGGATATCGATCTCCTTCCCCTGCAGCGGGCGACTGATGATCGGGGAGAACCGATCATCATCACCGTCGACACCCAGCCTCGTCCACTCCACGCCGCCGTCTGGAGAGCTCAGGTCGGGAGGGCGTCCCTGTTGCTTCTCGATGCTGATGTGGAAGCCAACGACCCGGAGGACCGGGGACTCACGACCCGTCTCTATGGAGGCGACACGGCGATGCGGATTCGCCAGGAGATGATCCTCGGTTTCGGAGGAATGGCAGCGCTGGAGAAGCTGAAGATCAGCCCAGGTGTCTTGCACCTGAATGAAGGTCACAGCGCCTTCGCTCCCCTGGGCTGGGCTCTGAGCCGTATGGAGCAGGATGGCCAGTCCTACGAAGATGCCATTCGACAGTCATCGATTCAGACCGTCTTCACGACTCACACCCCCGTCGAGGCCGGCCACGATCGGTTCACCCCCGAGCTGGTCTGGGAGAACCTGGAGTGGCTTGCCACCCGCATGGACCTGTCGCCAGAACAGCTCCTCGAGCTGGGCCGGGTCAACCCCGACGATCACCGGGAGCCCTTCACCATGACCGTGCTGGCATTGAAGCTGTCCCGGCACGCCAACGGCGTATCGGCTCTGCACGGCCATGTGAGTCGCAAGATGTGGCATCGACTCTGGCCTAACCGCCCGGAGGCGGAGGTTCCCATCGGGCACATCACCAATGGAGTCCATGTCCTCTCATGGCTCGCTCCGACGATGTACCGGCTGTACGAGCGCTACATCGGGAAGGACTGGGCCGCCCGGCTCGGATTCCGGGACGCCTGGGAGGGGCTGGAGCACTTGCCCGACGACGAACTCTGGGAAGCGCACCAGCTCCTGAGGCACCGGTTGATCGAGTACACCCGTCGCCGGCTTCAGTCACAGGCCAAGCTGCGGAGCAGCAGCGCCGCCGACGTTCAAACACTCGGAAACGCCTTGGATCGGGAGGCTCTGACGATTGGATTCGCCAGACGATTTGCCACCTACAAGAGGGCAACCCTCATGTTCGATCAGGCCGAGCGGCTCTCCAGCTTGCTCAACGCCAAGAATCGGCCAGTGCAGATCATTCTCGCCGGCAAGGCCCATCCCCAGGACGAGGGTGGAAAGCGACTCATCCAGGAGATCGTGGAGCTGTCGAAAAGCAAGGAATTCGAAGGGAAGATCGTCTTCGTCGAGGACTACGACATCGGCGTGGGACGGCACCTGGTCCAGGGAGTCGATGTC
Source organism: Candidatus Cloacimonadota bacterium (assembly GCA_021772705.1). Classification (GTDB taxonomy): domain Bacteria; phylum Muiribacteriota; class UBA6191; order JACPRK01; family JACPRK01; genus OFTM100. Next base: position 3,630 of record JAJFLN010000718.1, read on the forward strand.
TGGCTCAACAACCCCATGAGACCCCTGGAGGCCTGCGGGACCAGTGGCCAGAAGGTCGTCCTCAACGGTGGACTGAACTGCAGCATCCTCGATGGCTGGTGGGCAGAGGGTTTCGACGGGACTAATGGCTTCGGAATCGGTGACGGAAGGATTCACTCCGACCCGGAGGTTCAAAGAGAGCGGGACGCCAACGCTCTGTTCGACGTACTGGAGCAGCAGGTGGTGCCCCTCTTCTATGACCGAAACGAGCAGGGTATCCCACTTCTCTGGGTCCAGCGAATGAAGCGGGCGATCCTCACCCTGGCCTGGAGGTTCAGCTCCAACCGGATGCTGATGGACTACGTGCAGTCCGGCTACCTCCCGGCGGCAGGAGCCGTTTCTAGCCACATGCCGGCTGGCGACGGAGTCTGATCGGGCGTCAGGCTAGGTCGTCGAGGCCGGCGATGACTGTGGGGACCAGTAGCTCTTCCGGCGTCAGACTGCCGTGGTTGCTCACGAAGGTCTCCAGGTTCTGTTCTCGCCAGCGGCGTCGTTCCTCTGTCATCTCGAACTCGACGTGGGCTCCCTCGTGGAGGGCCACGACCCGGCTTCCCAGGTCTCCGGCCTGATCTCCAGGGTCGCCGGCAGGCGCGCCGGACAGCTCGTTGGCCTCTGCCCGAGTCAGGATGCAGCCCAGGTCGCCGATGTCTCTCTGCAGGGTCTCCTCCAGCTCCCGGGGCAGGGGGCCGTCCCCGTAGAGGTGGAGGACCCGGCCTGAGTTCCCCACGGCCCGATGAGGCCGCCACCCCCGGTAGGTCTCCTGCCGCTTGTCGTCGAGCAGGATTCGTTTCGATGGGTTGAATTCGCACTGGCCGTGGTCAGAGGCCAGGGCGAAGACAGTCTCGGCACGGACAGCCGGATCGAGGGATTTGACGAACCACTCCAGCCCTCGTTCCACCTCTTCAAAGGCCTGCTGCAGCTCCGAGGACTTCTTGCCGAAGACATGGCTCATGTAGTCGATTGTGTGGGTGTAGAAACTGACGATCGCCGGCTCGTCCCGTTCCAGTAGACGGCGCACCTTCGAGAGGCCCTCCGTGTAGGTGGAGTAGCCGATGCGGTTCACGTTGTCAGGAAGGATGAAGTTCGTCAGGCCCGATCCGAGGAGCTCTCGTTTGGTGACGTGATAACAGGGCCGGTCGCCAACGACGGATTCCTGAAGCAGGGAGCCCGTACGGAGCCAGGAGTTGACGTCCACTCCGGCGTCGGGCAGGGAGATGTTGCCGCCCTGGAGCTGCAACGTCAGCATGTCGACGATGTTGCCTACCCGGGAGTTCCAGACCTGGTGGCCGTAGATGCCATGCACTGCCGGGGGCACGCCGTGGAAAATCGAGACGATGGCGCTACTGGTGATGCTGGGGAACACGGAGGTGACCCAGGTACCGTGTGACTCGGTCCAGCGCCGGAGCAGATTGCCCCTGGCGATCAGATCGTCCAGCCCCAGGGAGTCGACAATGAACAGGAAGAGCTTCTTGAAGCGTCTCTCTGACACGGCCTCCGGGACATGGGCCAGACGAGCGCAGTGGTCCGGCGGCTCGACACCGATCCGCTCCAGAGCTGCTGGAAAGATGCCTGTAATACAACGGTCGGAAAGAGGGCGAGAGAACCCCTTTGCCGGACCCTCCGGGAGCTGAGCCAGTACCTCGGGCCAATCGAGTCGCATAGGGGCGCAGAGTGTAAGTGACGAGCCCGGGGAACGCAAGGGAGAAGCCAGCCTCCGGGTGCATGTCACCCAGGGGGTCCCCTCCTCCGTTCGCCCCGAGCTTGTCGAGGGGCCAGGCATGGCGTAGCTCCCTTGAGGCATGAGACCATTCTTCCTGTACATCCTCGAGTG
>JAJFLN010000719.1 GCA_021772705.1 Candidatus Cloacimonadota bacterium
GGATGCGGGCATCCATAGTAGGACGAACGGATCGAGAAAACTCGGCCATTCAGTCGTCCTGGATGCGGGCATCCATAGTAGGACGAACGGATCGGGAAAACTCGGCCATTCAGTCGTCCTGGAGGCGGGCATCCAGAGTAGGACGATCGGATTGGGAAAACTCGGACAATCACTCATCCTGGAGGCAGGCATTACCGGATCTGGGCCGGGCGGGTATGCTGGAGCGTGGAAGCACCCACTATGCATCAGCCCAAGGAACCGGCCTTCGGTCTCAAGACACTCGGTTGCCTCTTGCTCCTGGTCCTCCTGGAGCTGGGATGGTCGCTCTTCAGCTGGTTTCATCCGCCCATTCCGGTCCTCAACTTCCATGACATCGCTGTCTCCAGGGGTCCCAGGGGCTTCTGGACTCTCCCTCCGGATCGATTCGAGGCGATCCTCTCCCGGGTGACGGCGCTGGGCTTTCAGACCCTCGACACGGAGTCCTTCCTGCAGCGGCTGGGGGGCTGGGGAGGCTACGGAGACTCCATTCTCCTGACCTTCGATGACGGTTACGAAAGCCACCTGTCGGTGGTGCAGCCCCTGTTGACGGCCCATGGTCTCCGGGGCGTCTTCTTCGTGCTCTCCGGCACGGCACCGGCGGGCCGACTGAAGCCACAGGAGATTCTGAGGCTCGCCGGATCGGGGCTTGAAATCGGATCTCATTCCGCTACCCACGGCTCCCTGATACGGGGCGTGGGCGAGCTCCCGGAGGCCTTCGAGGCCCGGCTGGATCGGGAAATCGGTGAGACCCGGAGCCAATTGCAGAAGCTCACTGGCCAGGCCATCAGGGCCTTCGCCTATCCTGAGGGTGAGTACACGGCAGAGACGGTCCGCGCTGTGAGCCGGGCCGGTTACCTCCTGGGCTTCACGACGGATCTGGGCTACGGCAGGCCCTGGCAGTCGCGACTCGAAACTCCCAGGAACCTCCTGTTCCGGGATGCCACTCCGGAGTCGGTCCAGGAGTACCTCCTGCGGCCTCGGCGGGAACTGAAAGTGCGGCTGGCCCTGGACGTGGTGGTGACGTCCTTGCTCCTGCTGGCGATCGCCATCGGAATCCGGCGACGGAGACGGCCCTGAGACCGTGGTTCAGTTTCCCCCCAGATAGGCTTCCCGGACCTTCGGGTCCTTCAGGAGGTCCGATGCCATGCCGGAGAACACCACGTTTCCTGTCTCCATGACAAAACCCCGGTGGGCGATGGACAGGGCGGCGAAGGCGTTCTGTTCCACCAGCAACATGCCCACGCCCTCCTGGTGAATACCCTGGAGGATGTGGAATATCTCCTCCACCAGCAGGGGGGCGAGTCCGAGGGAGGGTTCGTCCAGGAGCAGCAGCCTGGGCCTGGCCATGAGCCCTCGGGCGATGGCGACCATCTGCTGTTCGCCACCCGAGAGAGTCCCGGCGATCTGGCCGACTCGCTCCTTCAGTCGAGGGAAGAACCGCAGACACCTCTCGAAGTCAGCCTCGACCTGGTCGGCGTCGGTGCGCAGATAGGCGCCGAGGCGCAGGTTCTCTTCAACCGACATCCGGGGGAAGACCCGTCGGCCTTCGGGGACCTGGACGATCCCTCGACCCACGATGGTCTGGGCCTGTAACTTCAGCAGACTCTCGCCCTGCCACTCGAGTCTGCCGGAGGCCCGTCGCATCAGGCCCGAGATCGTCTTCAAGAGCGTGCTCTTGCCGGCCCCGTTGGCTCCGATGAGGCAGGTGATCTCATCGCTCCGGGCCTGAAGGGCAACTCCGTGCAGAACCTCGAGGTGGCCGTAGCCCGCCTTCAGCTGTTCGGCCTCCAGCAGGTCAGCAGCGGCGTCACTCAATGGCTTCCCCCTTTCAGGTCCGCCGCCTTGCCCAGATAGGCTTCGATGACGGCCGGGTTGGCCCGGACCTCGACGGGAGTCCCGCCGGCGATCAACCTCCCGCTGTCGAGGACCACGACTCGATCCGACAGCTGCATGACGAGCTTCATGTCGTGCTCGATCAACAGCACCGTCACACCGGAGTCCCGGATCCGGCGGATCAACTGCGCCAGTTCCTGCGTCTCGTTGCTGCCCATTCCGGCGGCAGGCTCGTCGAGCAGCAGAAGCCTGGGCCGGGAAGCGAGGGCCCGGGCCACCTCGAGTCGCCGCTGGTGACCGTAGGGCAGCCCGTCAGCCTCCCTGTGTTCGTAGCCCTCGAGGCCGACGAACCGGAGCTGTTCCAAGGAGTGATCGATCATCTCCTGCTCTTCCTGCCGCGCCCAGGCGGGCCGAAGGAGAGCGGAGAGGAACCGGCCCCGGGTCCAGGGATGGCAGCCGATCTTCACGTTGTCCAGAACGTTGAGCTCCCGGAAGAGCCGGATGTTCTGGAATGTGCGGGCCACGCCCATCTGACAGATCCGGTGAGGCCGCAGGCCCGTCAACCGTCGATCGACCATTCCCACGGCTCCGCCATGAGGCTGATCCAGACCGGTGACGATGTTGAACAGGGTGGTCTTCCCGGCGCCGTTGGGTCCGATGAGGGCCACGATCTCTCCCTGGTTCACTGTAAAGGAAATCTCCGACAGCGCCGTCAGGCCACCGAACCGCTTCGATATGGACTGGACCGAGAGCAGGCTGTCTTCACTCACGGGGTTCCACCTCCGGTCCGAGAGGATTGGCCACCGACGACTGAGGCCAGATTCCGCCGGGACGCCACCGCATCATCAGGATGAGCAGCATCCCGTAGACAATCCACCGTGTCTCGCCGGGAATGTCGGAGGCCACGACGCCGGTGGCGGAGAGCAGCCAGGCCAGGTTCACAGGCCGGAGCAGCTCCTGCAATCCCACCAGGAGGAACGCGCCGAGGACCACGCCGGGGACGCTCCCGAGTCCTCCCAGGACGACCATGCAGAGGATCAGCACGGACTCGATGAAGGTGAATGCACTCCAGTGGAGGGTCCCGGCGAAGGAAGCGTAGAAGGCGCCCCCTACGGCTCCGATGGCGGCGGAGATGGCGAACCCCAGTGTCTTGTACCCCATCAGATTGATCCCGCAGGCCTCGGCGGCGATCTGATCCTCCCGGATGGCGAACCAGGCTCTCCCGAGGCGGGAGTCTTCGATCCTGCGGATGATGAAGAGGGTGGCGGCGAAAAGGAACAGTATGAGGTAGAAGAACGCTACCGGTTTGAACCGGAGGAACTCATGGCCGAAGAGCTCGGGCTTGTGAATGCCTGGAAAACCACGAGCCCCCTTGGTGACGCTGCTCCAGTTGCGGGTCACCAGGATGACCAGCTCCGAGAACCCGAAGGTCACAATGGCGAAGTAGTCTCCCATCAGGCGAAGTGTGGGTACTCCCAGCAGGACTCCGGCGATGGCTCCTATGAGGCCGGCAAAGGGCAGGGCCGTCCAGAAGGAGAACCCCCAGGTGTTCATGGCCACCGCCGCGGCATAGGCTCCGATTCCATAGAATCCGACATAGCCCAGGTCCAGGAGACCGCAGAAGCCAGGCATGATGTTCAAGCCCAGGGCCAGGATGGCAAAGAGAAGGGCCTGGATCACGACGCTCAGAACGTAGGAGCTTGCCTTGATCGGCACGCAGGCCAGGAGGCCGAAGAACA
>JAJFLN010000720.1 GCA_021772705.1 Candidatus Cloacimonadota bacterium
CTCATCTGTCACGCCGGCTGCTGTCGCAGCCGACGCGCCAGACCGGGCCGACACCTCCGCTTCGCTCCGGCATCACCCCTTGACCTCGCAGCTGATTCTAGACGTTAGCCCGATCTGGACTACCGATCTGATGATCCGCAGCGCTCACAACAGATATCAGGCGCTGCACACACACATCAGAACGATAGCTCCTCGACACGTCGCCGCCAGGCGGCGACGAGCTCGTCGGCCAAGAAGTCCACTGGAGTCCCGGCGCTTGCCGAACGACCGGCGGTGTGGGTATCGACTGCTTCCGCCGCCGGTTAGATTCCGCATGAAAAAGTGTCATAGACCACCTCGCATACCCAGAGAGCCAAACTCAAGGGCACCGTCCGCCACCGGGAGCAAGTTCCATTACTTTGTTCACCATGTGGAGGACGTCAAAGACGTTCGGTGGGCCACCAGAACGATCGAGGTCCAGAGACGACGAGCTTGTAGATGCAGTGGCCAGTGAGGAATTGACTACCGAGAGTATGTCGAAGACATTCAAACGTCCGTTTCGATCAGCGTCGAATGAGCCGCAGCCGATTGACACGGTTCCATCGGTTGCCAATCCGCCTGCCATGGGACTCGGCGTTGTATCAGCAAGCTGGAAGTCGGAGGTGCCCAGAAGGGTGGTGCCCAAGGAGGGAACAGGGGCTACTCTGAACTGCAACGATGCCAAGAGCCCTGCTGAAAGCGTCTCAAGTCCAAAGCGGGAAAAAGTGAAGGCGAGTGTTCCAGGGGGCTGCGAGTCAACAATCGAGGCAAGAGTAGAGGATGTTGCAGCGTCGGTTGTCTGATACGACTCGAAGAGGATGTTGTCGGCGTTGTAGGAGAGCGAGAGGGTGAACCCCGCAGCAATAGCCGGGGCTGGTTGAGAAAAGAGAATGGGGATCTCTATCGTAGACCCTGGAGTTGATACAGCAGAACCGATGGTAAGAACGGGAACTTGTGTTTCGAGGCCAACGTGGAAGCTCGAGCTTGTCAAGGGGCGAGCCTCACGTCCGGCGGAATCCAAGAGCTGGCCGAACATCAGGCTGTACCATCCCGACTGTGAAGGTGCAACAAAGCTGTAGACGAACACAGAGGGTCCGCCAGGTCGCAAGAGTTGCATGAAGCCAGAGTCCACGTTGGTGTCGAGCTGAGACAGGCTGGCAACAGAGACTGGAAGTTGGGTAGTGGCCATGTCAAATGAGAACGTAGCTGTAACTGTTATGAGTTCGGCAGGGGAGATACGTGACGAATCCGAGCTAAAGGACAGAGAAACGGTCGGAGGGATCTCAATTGACAGTGTCTCCTCAACTGTAAGCGATTGAAGAAGAAGAGCGTCTTGAATCGCGTCGGGATGCAAGACTGTAGTAGCGGGTGAGACTCCCACAGGACCGGCCATGTTGAATGCTTCAAACAGGATTGTATCTCCTACTTGAGCGATGGTGTTACCGGCGAAGTGGATGAAGGTGACGGAGAAGAAGCCGGGAGCTGACTCCGCAAGCGAGTCGGTCTCGTTCTCTTCATGTACCCCAGAGCTAAGGTTCGTGACTCGAATGGTCAAGTCCGAAACTGGTTCACCGGTGTCCCTCTTCACATTACCTGCCACGAGAAGGAACGAAGTTGAATCTTGGGCAACAAGGATGTGAGGTAAGATCAGCGACGAGAACATGTACACGATCGCGAGTCGGTGGAGCCACCGTTGGGCACCAGCTTTGACTCGGCCCGATCGGGGGGCGATACTCGATGTCGCAAGAGTGTTCACTGCTGCACCTCGTGGGTACGTCAAGACGGAGCGTGTGTAGCCTTGGTAGAGTAGACGCCGAACCTGTGTAGATCAAGGTAGCCAGGTTGGGAGTCTACCCGTCATTATGCCGCAAGTGCCACTGGGGTTCCAAGAAAGGCAAGAATGTGAGACAGTACGGCTGGCCTCGCCATTGTTTCGAGTGAGCTTTGAGACGTCTTTGCGGACTCGGCGTAGGCCAAGAGGCGGTGGCAGACCAATCAACCTGTACGGTCTGAACGGACACATGGGTCGACCGTTCAACGCGTATCGTCTCCAGTGACACGGATCGTCCGAAGGTACTCGGAGCCTTGCAGGTTTCGATGGTCTGGGGTTATACTGTTGGTATGAAAACTGCGGTATCCCTCCCTGATGAACTGTTTGTTGAAGCGGATAGGCTGGCTAAGCGGCTCAAGAAGTCGAGGAGCCAGTTGTACCAAGAGGCGGTCCAAGAGTATCTTTGGCGTCACTCCGTCGAGCACGTCGTGGAAGGCCTGAACCGAGTCTGTGAGAAGATCGATGTGCAGTCGGAGCCATTGGTGAGCGCCGCTGCCAAGAAGCGGCTGGAGGATGTGGAGTGGTAGTCACTCAGGGCGACGTCTATTGGGTGGATCTAAGGCCCCCGACAGGATCGGAACCCGGATTTCGCAGGCCTGTCCTTGTGGTACAGGGTGAGGCATTCAACGCGAGCCGGATCGGCACCGTAGTTTGTGTTCCACTGACGAGTAACCTTCGGTGGGCTGATTCCCCAGGGAACGTAGCATTGAAGAAGAGAAGCACGGGCCTGCCGAAGGACTCGGTAGCGAACGTCTCACAACCGCTTACTCTCGACAGGGGAGACCTCAGTGAACTGGTGGGGCGGATTGGTACGAGAGAAGCAAAAAGGGTTCTAGTCGGCTTGATGATTGTTCTTGGCCTGTAGACGTCTGGCCACCACCAAGAGATGGTTTCATCTCAGCTGCAAGCGCACCCAGCTCCGAGAACGGCTCCCTTGCGCTGGAGGCATCAGCCGGGCTCCAGACGTCCGCCCCGCGAGCGAGGCGGACGACGTCGCCCTCAGTTCCTAGGTGTTTCAAGCGTTCCAATTGTGATAGCTTTGAAAGGCCAAAGTCCCGCATGCCCGCTGAACGGTGCCTGCTGTTCTCCGTCCAGAACGGCCTAACAGAAAGAATGCAGCAGACGATCTCATCTGTCACTCGACCTGCTGACGCAGGTCTCGCGCCAGACCGGGGCGACACCTCCGCTTCGCTCCGGCATCACCCCTTGACCTCGCAGCTGATTCTTGACGTTAGCCCGATTTGGACTACCGAAGCCTGGAGCCTATAGAGAAAGTGTAACGTCCTGCGCCACGTTGCCTGGGTGTCCCAGACGCCGCTCCTCGACACGTCGCCGCTGGGCGGCGACGAGCTCGTCGGCAATGCATCCCGTAGGAGTCTCGTAGATTACTGGATGTCAGTTCGAATGTCGTCAGGTTAGGCTGCATCAAGCGGGGCTTGATAGAGGCCGTGATAGTCTGGAAGGGTTGAAGTAGCCGAAACGCGTCGCTGCCACAGTTCCCAATCAAGTCGCCACGAAGGTTTCAGGCCACATTCAGTCGCTCGTACAAGGGCGGGGAAGTCTGCCGGTGAATTGACGGGACCCGAATCACCTCCGCGCCGAGCCGACAAGAGGCCATGTAGTGATGGGTAGAGCCTCTTCCACGCACCCTCGGCGAACACACAGAGTAAAAAGTCAAGGACGCCAAGGGTTGACATGTAAGGAGTGGATGGCCAACGAAAGGCCTCATCGAACCCCAATTGAATGTGATGCAGCGGATGGTTCAAGAACCAGCTATTGCGGGAGAACGCACCGTCGCTTTCGATGCGTACGGCATAGTACTCATGTTGAGGGTCGAGGCCATGGTGGGAGGCGATCAGCAATATGTGTTGGTAGTGCTGCGTCCGGAGCTTAAATGGTCCCGAGGGCGACTGCGCACTCACGGGTACGGCAATCATCTCCTCGTAGGATAGTAGCACCAAGGGGCGCTCAGTGAAGACAAAGGCTTGCTTCTCATGGGTGCTCAGGAGAGTGAACACTTGGTCAGGAGTGGCCATATCAAGTCTCTGTCGAGGTCGTTTGGGATGATACACACGTAATACGTCTCCCGCCTCTTCAATTACTGGAAAGCTCGGTCGGATGAAGGATGCCAGTTCCCGTCCCTGCAAGGTCGTGAAGAATGCATTCAGAAGGTCACTATATTGGCGATAGCAACCAGAGGCTGTGGACTCTACTATCATGCGGCCAAGGATTCGTAAAACGCCGTCATTCGATCAAGACTTGGCGAGTACAACTGTTCAGGGCGAATGCTGCCCGCCCTTATGGCGTGCCAACCAACGCGATCCGGCGCAAGCTGAATCGGCTTGCCGTTGTCCACGTATTCCGCGTGCGCCACAGAGATAAAGTCCCACGTAGCAATGCAGCGCTCTGTAGCGACAGCTGGGGGTTCTTCTTGCGCATCGACGGAAACGGAACATGTCAAGGGCGTAACACCAAGGACGGTTGCCATGTCGTGTGCATACGAATCAAGGTCTCGCCAAACTTTGAATCGTGGCATTCGCCCCGTTACCCAAGCCTTGACCATATCAAGCGGCAAGACGTACTTAGAGTCGATGGCGTACTGGTCCACCGGAAACGGGCGAGCCTCAGGGGTCGAAGATGCGTCGGGCAACTCAGTTGCGAGAGCCTCTCTTAGAGATTCCGCGGCTACTCCAAAATCAAGGGCTACCCAAAGCAGACCTGCGATACGTCGCGATTGTAGTACTTGCTCAAGGAGGAACCGGTCTATTAGGTCATCCTGGACAAGGCCCGGGTACTTAGCCTGAAGAGACGTAAGGAAGGCCTCTGGCAAATCGTAGTACTCGAGAACGTCGTCGGCAGGCCAATGGCGGCGGGTAGCTAATTGAATTCTGATGGACGTAGAGGGGGGCATGGTAGGCGTCCTTGAGGTGAGCGTTTGTATACATGAAAGATAGCAGCCATGACGCTACGATTCAAGCCGAAGCGACCGGGTGTCGGGCGGAGAACTGGGCTCGACGCAGCGGGCTCATTGGTTCGATTCCGGCCCCTGCCCTCTGTGCCATCGGTTCTTGAGTGGGGGTCGGTATGCTAGACTCAGGCTCATGGTCCCTTTGCCTGCCGGAAGTCATTCTGACCACAGGAGATTCTTGTGCCACCAAACGAAGCTAGTAGGACCATCGGCGACGAGACGTTCCTCGTAACCACTGAGTTGAGTGACAACACGTGGACGGTTCGCGCAACGGCATCGCGTCTTGGGGTGGCGGCTGCTCAGGGGTCAAATGGGTGCTCGCGGCCTGCGGTGAGTGCATACCCTGTCGCAGAGCATCTCAGGGGCATGGTACTCTTGCCGTGGCGGTTTATGCTGGAAGACCGTTCTCAGTGCGGTGTCTCGGCTACCTCGGGCGCCCGGCCGGTCAGCTGGGCGCATGACTGCGAGGCCACGAGAATAGGGCGACGAGAGGTCGTCCGCTCGAATGCTGTCGTATGTACCGAAAGCTCAACGTGGTATCCAACGTCATGCCTGTGAGGAGATGCCCCTATGGGACGCGGATCATTCAAAGCCAGTAGCTTGTACCTTTGGATGTGCCTGTTCGCCCTTTTCATCGCAGGCGTTGTCGTCTACGGAGGAATGATCTACGTTTACGTCTGGTTCGTCATACCAGTTCTTGTAGCCTTGTGGTTCATCGACGAGCTCTTCAAGGGCCTTAAGCGATCCCTACGAGGTCGCCGTCATCGCCGTCCGACCTTTCATGGTAATGATACGTGTCTGAAGTGCGGGAAGACTGGACAAAGGACACAAACTGCAGGCAACCGTGTGGGTCTGAAGTGTCCGGGATGTGGTCGTTTCTGGACCACTCGTCGTTGAGGCGAGCAATCCGGGCGTATTCCCGTTTAGGTGCAGAGGCTGAGGGCTCGGGGGTGGTTTGGCACCAAGTTGATGAGATAAGAGACGGACAAAGGAAAGAGGCCCTCTCCGCATGTTAGGTTTCTGTTAAGCAACGAAGCGAGAGAGTACAGTTGGTCTCACCAGTGGCATCAAACCTCCTCCATACGTCCGCCCCCAAAGCGTGGCGGACGACGTCGTCGTCTGCTCCACCGTACCGCAATCGCTTCGGTCTGGACAGGCTCTGCAAGACCAAGCCGAGCAACGTTCGCGGCAAGTCACGTCGCGTTCTCCG
>JAJFLN010000073.1 GCA_021772705.1 Candidatus Cloacimonadota bacterium
CGGCGACATGGTCGTCCCCTTCCATCGCCTTCCGGAGCTCATGGCCTTTCAGCGAGAGGAGTTCCAGCGGCGAAAGCTGGACTTCGCCGTCTGGGGCCACATCTCCGATGGCAACCTGCATCCCAACGTCATTCCCGGGACCATGGATGACGTCCGGTCCGGCCAGGAGGCCATTCTGAAGATTGGCCAGCAGGTGCACCGCATGGGAGGGTGCCCTCTCTCGGAGCACGGTACAGGCCGAAACCCGGTCAAGCAGAGGCTGCTCGGACAGCTATACGGCGACGCCGGGATCGCCGAGATGCGTCGTGTGAAGGCAGTCCTCGACCCACAGTGGAAGCTGTCTCCAGGGGTGATCTTCAAGGAGAGTTGAGGGGCCCGGACCGGCGTCAATGCCGCAGGAAAGCCCCGGTCTACTTGTCGGTGAAGTAGTAGTCCCGGAGCTTCGTGTTCGCCTTCGCGCTCCGGCGAAGCTTCTTCAATCCCCGGGCCTCGATCTGGCGAATCCGTTCCCGGGTAACGCCCATCCGCTTTCCGATCCAGGCCAAGGAGCGGGGCACGCCGTCCTCGAGACCGAATCGGAGTTTCAGGATTTCCTTCTCCCGGTCCGACAGGTCGGCCAGAACAGCATCGATCTGCTCTCTCAAAAGTCCCTGGAAGACGATCATCTCGGGACTGACCTTCTCCTCGTCTTCCTCCAAGAAGTCCTCCACCGTGACGTTGCCGTCCTGCATGCCGACGCTCTGGTCATAGCTGATCGGCTCACGGGTCATGTCCAGCATGGCCTCGTACTCGGCCTTCGTCTTGCTTGTGTACTGAAGGATCTCGTCGAGAGTCGGTTCCCGCCCCAGCTCGTTAGTCAGGTCCCGCACACCTCGGTTGAACTTGTTGAGCTGTTCGATGATGTGGATCGGGACCCGGATCATCCGGGATTGCTCGGCTATTGCCCGGATGATGGACTGCTTGATCCACCAGGTTGCATAGGTGGAGAACTTGTATCCCAGGGTGTAGTCGAACTTCTCCACCGACCTGAGGAGGCCCATGTTTCCCTCCTGGATGAGGTCCAGGAAGAGGATTCCCCGGTTGATGTACTTTTTGGCGATGTTGACCACCAGCCGCAGGTTGGCCCGGACCAGGTCCTTCTTGGCCTCCACGTCGCCGATCTCGATCTTCTTGGCCAGCTCGACCTCGCGCTTCACATCGATGAGCGGATTGCGCGTCAGGTTGTCGAGATAAGCGACGACCGGGTTGTCCAGGTCTTTCCCTGTCTCCCCGGTGGCTGCCGGCTTGGTCGCGCGCCGCTTTGGCTTCTCCTTGGTGGGAGCCTTCTCGGCCTTCGGATCCTTGGCTGTCATCGTGGTCGATCTCGGAAGATACCGGTCCCTGGGACCGTCACTCCCCGTTGACCTTCTCGGTGTAGACACCCATGCGCCGGTACTTGTCGTACCGGAGCCGGAGCAGTTCGTCAGATGTCATTGCCCGGAGGCGCTCCAGATGCCTGCCGATCGCATCGGATACATCGCCGGATGTGGTCTTCGGGTCCCTGTGGGCTCCACCCAGAGGCTCGGTGATCATCTCGTCGATCACCTGGAGGTCGAGCAGGTCCCGGGCAGTCAGCTTCAGGGCCCGGGCGGCCTCCTCCGCCTTGGAAGCGTCCTTCCACAGGATGCTGGCACACCCCTCGGGGCTGATGACGGAGTAGATGGCATGTTCGAGCATCAGCACGGCGTCCCCGGCTCCAATGGCCACGGCGCCGCCCGAGCCTCCCTCGCCGATGACGATCACCACGATGGGTACCCGGATACGGGACATCTCCAGGATGTTCCGGGCGATCGCCTCCGCCTGTCCTCGTTCCTCCGCTTCCATTCCCGGATAGGCTCCCGGGGTGTCGATGAAACTCAGGATGGGCCGGTCGAACTTCTCCGCCAGCTTCATCAGCCTCAGGGCCTTTCGGTATCCCTCCGGGTGGGGCATTCCGAAGTTCCTGTGGATGTTCTCCTTCGTGTCCCGGCCCTTCTGATGGCCTACGACCACCACCGGTTCCCCCTGGAATCGGGCCAGACCGCCGACGATGCTGTGGTCGTCGGGCCACTGCCGGCCGCCATGAAGCTCGAGGAAATCTTCCGTCAAGGCAGCGATGTAGTCCAGGGTCAGAGGCCGCCGAGGGTGACGGGCGAGCTGTGCCGTTTGCCAGGCCGTCAGGTTCGAGTAAGTCTCGGCCTTGCTCTTCTCCAGCTTCGCCGTCAAGGTCTGGATTTCCTGGGACAGATCGATGAAATGGGCCTTCGACAGAGACTTCAGCTCGTCGATCTTCTTCTCCAGTTCGAGCAGGTGATGTTCGAAGGGTAGTTCCTTCATCGGAAAGAGAGCTTTCAGAGGGTCAGAGCCGCACCGGCATCCGCATCGGCTGTCTCGGGAATCTCGGAAGAGATGGCCTTCACGGCACGGGCGGGGAGGAAGAAGTCCAGGAGACGACAGAGCGTGGCTTTCAGGTCCGAGCGACGGACGATCATGTCGATAACGCCAGTTGCGAGGAGGAACTCGCTGCGCTGGAATCCCTCCGGAAGGGTCTCCTTGATGGTCTGTTCGATAACCCGGGGTCCGGCGAATCCGATCAGAGCTCCTGGCTCGGCCATGACCACATCACCGAGCATGCTGAAGCTGGCCGTGACTCCGCCGGTGGTGGGATCCGTCAGGACCGACAGAAATGGCAGCCTCACATCGGACAACCGCGAGAACGCCTGGCTCGTCTTGACCATCTGCATCAGGGAGAGGACGCCCTCATCCATCCTGGCGCCGCCGCTGCAGGAGACCACCAGGACGGGGCGGGACTCTTCGATGGCTCGATCGACGAGGCGGACGATCTTCTCGCCCACCACGCTCCCCATGCTACCTCCCATGAAGGCGAAGTTGAAGACGCCAATGGCGGCGGGACGGCCGTCGATGTTCCCCAGGCCCGTGGTGATGGCTTCCAGCGCCTGGCTCTTGTCGACGGCTCGCTCAACTCGCTCCGAGTAGCTCGTCAGGGCCTTGAACTGGAGAGGATCGGCGGTCCGAAGATGACCGTCAATCTCGTTCCAGCTCCCCTCGTCGACCAGCATCCCGATCCGGGCGGAGACAGAGAGCCTGAAATGATACCCGCACTTGGGACAGACGTGGAGAGACTTCTCCAGATCCTTGTTGTAGATGGCATCCTCGCACTTCTGGCACTTGGTCCAGAGGTTCGTAGGAACGATGCTCTCTTTGGTTTTTGTGAACCAACCCACGCGGCGTGTCTTGACACTCAGATGTCAAGCCCTCCTCGAAGGAATCCTACCAGAGTCCCCACCATTCATGCAACGCACAGCCGGGCCCCGGGTGCATGTCCCGTAGGGGGTCCC
>JAJFLN010000721.1 GCA_021772705.1 Candidatus Cloacimonadota bacterium
AACGGGGTGTGGGGCTGAGCCCCACTACAACAAAATCCGCTTTATCTCACCGGCATTGGTCCTAAGAACCCGGCGGCCGGGACGAGGGCCGCAACGGAACCTATGGAAAAGCTGAACCTGTTTCACAAGGGAGGCCTCGCCTTCCTGTTCCTCTCTCTTCTCGTGTTCGGGGTCTATTTCGTGATTGCTCTGAGCAGCAGCTCCGTGTCCTCCGAGGGTGGCGGCCGGAGCAAGTGGAAGACTGGTTTCAAACGGTTGTTTCTCTTCTGTGTCTTCCTGGGCATCCTCTCCATGGCGGGTCTGATGCCCAGGTCGCTGGAGGAGATCGCCTCTCAGATCTGGGAATCCAGCATCAATGCAATCCGCCCCCTGGCCCGGCAGATTCCGGGTCTGGGCAAGTACTTCTGACCCGGTGTTGACGGACCCGGAAACTCCCGGGAGGAACTTCATCGTCAGCCGCCTGTCCTAGGGGAATTGAACGCCCGCACTTCGCGAATCACCTGAAACCGGCCTCGCCGGGAGGAAACCATGAGGACCCTGCTCGTCTTGACCCTGATCGCTCTGTCGGCTTCCGCAGCCCAGGCCTGCTCCATCATGATTCCTCGGGATCCGGAGCTGCCTCCACTGGTCCTGGAGTACCAGAAGGTCGATGTCCGGATCGACAACCTGGTGGCCATCACGAAAGTGGACCAGTCCTTCAAGAACAACTCGGGACGGCAGCTGGAAGCGACCTATGTCTTTCCACTCCCCGACGGGGCCAGCGTCACTGACTTCGCCCTCTACATCAACGGCAAGAAGACCCGGGCCGAGATGATGGAGAAAAACAAGGCACGGGAGATCTACGAAGAGATCGTCAGGAAGGCCAAGGACCCGGGTCTCCTCGAGTTCCTGGGAGACAACCTGTTCCAGGCCCGCGTCTTTCCCGTACCGGCTCGAGGCAGCCAGCGGGTCGAGATCAAGATCGAGCAGAAGCTGGAGATGGACGGGGGACTCGCCGAGTATCGCTACCCCCTCAAGGCGTTGAAGGACAGCCCGCCTCAGGAGTTCGACATTGATGTGGCCATCAGCTCCGCCGTCCCCCTGAAGAGCATCTACAGCCCCAGCCACACTGTGAAGGTCACCCGGGACGACGACAACACGGCCACGGTCGACTTCAAGGACGGGAAGCACATCGGCAGGGCCGACTTCTCACTCTTCCTGTCCGTCTCGGAGAAGGACTTCGGCCTGAACCTGCTCTGCTCCAGGCAGCCTGACGAGGCGGGCTACTTCCTCATGATGCTCGCTCCCCGAGTCCAGACCGACGCCAGCTCCATCGTCAATCGAGACCTGGTCTTCGTTATCGATACCTCCGGGAGCATGCGGGGCGAGAAGATGCGGCAGGCCCGAGAAGCGGTGAAGTTCTGCGTCAGCGCCCTCAACCCGGGGGATCGGTTCAACGTCATCGGCTTCGCCACCAACGTGGAGACCTTCGCCCGGAAGGTCGTCCCGGCGAACCAGAGCAACGTCAAGAAGGCCCTGCGGTGGGTGGACCGGCTGGAAGCTCTCGGAGGCACGGCTATCGGCGACGCCCTGGAGTCCGCCTTCGGTCTACTGGCGAAGAGCAACCGGCCCGCCACCGTGGTGTTCCTGACCGACGGCAAACCGACCGTCGGCCTGCGAAAGACCGATGCTCTGGTCAAGCTGGTCGGTGCGGCAAACTCAGGCGAGACCCGGCTGTTCGCACTCGGCGTGGGTGAAGACCTGGACGCAAAGCTCCTCGATGCTCTGGCGGATGAAAACCGAGGAGTGCCGGTCTACATCGCACCGGGGGAGGACATCGAGGTGAAGGTGTCTTCCTTCTACCGGAAGATCCGCCATCCCGTATTGACCCATCTGTCTCTCAACTTCGGTTCCGAGGAGACTTTCCAGCTCTACCCCACTCCTCTGCCCGACCTCTACAGCGGGTCCCAGCTCGCCGTTTACGGCCGCTACCGCAAGGGCGGCAAGACGAAGGTGAACCTGACGGGCCAAGTCAACGGCAAAGAGGTCACGTTCCGCTACGACGCCGAGTTCGCCGATCAGGAGCTGGAGCGGGAGTTCATTCCCCGCCTCTGGGCGACGCGGCGAGTAGGCAACCTGCTGGCCCTCATGCGGAAGGAAGGAGAGCAGAAGGAACTCAAGGACGAGGTCATCGATCTGGCCAAGCGGTTCGGAATAGTCACACCCTACACGAGCTACCTGGTCGTGGAGGACGAGGAGCTGGCCCAGGTCCCGGTCCAGGACGATATACGGAAAAGCAGGGCCGGGCGGCGTCCCAGCGTCATGGCCCCCCCTGCCCAGGGAAGTGGTCACAGGTCGGAGTCCAGGGCCGACGAGGGAGCCTTCCGCTCCACCCGAGTCTCCGGTGCTCCGGAATCAGAGGCCGATCGTCTCAGCGACCTGGCCAGCAGCCACACCGACAAACTCGTGAGGCTCGGTTCTTCTGAGAGAGGCAAACTCAAGGAGTCCATCAGCCAGTTCATGGACGCCTCCGCAGGTGCTCAGGCCGTGGCTGCATCACGGGAGGTCCAGGAGTTGAAGAACGCCGACGTCGCGGCAAACTCCTCCGTCCCCGTTTCATTCAAGAGTGTCGACGGACGGACATTCGAGCTGAAGGGCGGAATCTGGACGGACCAGGACTACAAACCGGAGATGGAATCCCTGTCCATCAAGTACGGCAGCAAGGCCTACTTCGATCTGGTCTTCTCACGGAAGGAGTTGAAGCGGTCCTTCGCCCTCGGAAAGCGGGTCATCATCGTGGTCACCGGCAAGGCACTCATCGTCGGCAACGAGGGACAGGAAGAGCTGACGGCAGAGGCGATGGAGGAGTTCTTCCGGGTCCCGTAATCAGACTGTCGAGGGCCAGTGTTGAAGCGGCAGAGGCCCCTCGACAAGCTCAGACGAACGGGTTTCCGGGCGGAAACTAGTGTGGTGGTCCGCTGTTTCCTTTACATATGATGCCTGTCCATAAAACCGTTCGCCCCACTATGGATGCCCGCATCCAGGACGACTGAATGGCCGAGTTTTCCCGATCCGTTCGTCCTACTATGGATGCCCGCATC